>CADFQU010000246.1 GCA_902836505.1 Streptococcaceae bacterium | reverse complement strand
GCAGCTCGTGAATGGTTGCGTACCGAAGGTCGTCGCAACATTGAAGAACTCAACCAAGTTTTGGACCAAGTCGCAACTTCTTGGAAAGAGCGTATTTAATTTTCTTAGTTCCTAACGTATCAAATAGTCTTTCTAGAAAAATCTAGAAGGACTATTTTTTGTTTATATAAAGGAAGCATCTCGGACTTTCATCAAAAATTGGTTCTCAATGTTCATAAATCTGATTAAGCTTTTTTTCACTATTCAAATGGCTTCTGATTTGTAAGGGTTTATGTGATAATTTCACATTAAATTCGAAAATCAGAGTGTTTTACAGTATAATAGTTTTATTAGAATGAAGGAGTTGGCGTATGGAAAGGATTGTATATAGAGAAGCGAGACTAGACGAGTACAAAATGATTGGAAAAGTCTGTGCTGATGCTTTTATGAATTATCCATTTTTAACCGTCATTAAAGAAGATTTAAAAAAGCCGGAATACTTTCCAGCATTTATTGAACTATTGCATACCTTGTTAGTCAAGCTCTACATCAAAGGAGAAACTTGCTTAGTTGCTGAACGAGATGGAGAAATCATAGCAGTGGGACTCTTGCAACAAAAAGATTTCTCGATGTTCTCTTACTTACTAAATGGAATTTTAAAGCTATTTCGATATATCACACCGTTGAAATTACTGAAATACCTAGATCTCGTAGAACGTTCAGAACAGCATTTGAAAAAATCCGGAAACTTCGACTGGTATTTGATGATGTTTGCTGTGAGCCCGACTGTTCAGGGGCAAGGGGTTGGCAGTCATTTCCTCCAAAACGGGATTGAACCTTATATTAAGGAAAAAGGATGTAAACGTTTGGGCTTGATTACGAGTACGGAACAAAATGTATTTTTCTATGAGAAGAATGAATTTGTCCTATTAGATTCCATGGTGCTAGACTATGGAAACCAAAGTGTTGGAAATTGGGCTTTTTTGAAGACCCTTGATGACGAATCCTAGATGATTAAAAAAAGGAGCTTTTGGGGCTCCTTTTAGCATGCAAACAGATGATTGTTACACCATTTAGGTGTCTTTTTGTTCTGGATCTAGCTTGGATTGTTGATGCTTGATATAGGTCAATTTTTCCTCCCGGCTCTTCCGTTTAAAAAGTGCTTCCGCAGACATAGCAGCTCCTTTGTCGGGAAAAGACTCCTGGTAGATCAAGGTCACAGGAAGTCTAGGACGTGTATATTTGGCGCCTTTGCCAGCATTGTGAGTTTTGATACGGCGCTCGATATCGGTGGTGTAACCAGTATAGAGGGTACCATCCGCACACTGGACTACATACATATAAGCTTTAGTTTCCATAATAAATCTCATGAATCTCCGGCGTATAGCTTCCATCTTCTTCATGGATGAACAGTGGAGGAAGAATTTTTAGACCATCCCGTGATCCATCTTTAATGGCTTCAATGAGGAGCATGTTGGCATCTTTATGGACCTTGGGATAGACAAATTGAATCCGTTTGGGAGCCAGATTGAAGCGTTTCATGGTTTCGATGATATCTAAAAAGCGATCCGGACGATGCACCATGACGAGTCGGCCATTGGATTTGAGAGTCCGTTGGGCCACTTGACAAATTTGGTCCAAATTGGTGGTAATCTCGTGACGGGCTAGCAAATAATGAGGACTCTCGTTTAAATTGGAGTGCTCGTCCACTTTAAAGTAGGGAGGATTACAGAGGATAAGGTCGATTTTACTACCAGGGAAATGGTGGGGCAAATTTTTTAAATCATCGGTAATCATGGACATGCGGTCGGAGAGGCCATTCAATTGGATGGAACGCTCTGCCATGTCCGCTAGTCTTTCTTGTATCTCCACTCCAACGATGGTGGCTTTGGTGCGAGTGCTAGCAAAGAGTCCGACAGCACCATTGCCGGCACAAAGATCAACAATCAGACCACGGTTGGGCAACTTAGGAAAACGTGACAAAAGGACACTATCAATAGAATAGCTAAAAACTTCTCTGTTTTGAATGATTTTCACATCACTGGAAAATAGTTTGTTGACGCGTTCGCCGTCTTTTAATTCGATATTGTTCATGGCTTTATTATAGCATGAAAAGAGGACGTGGAAAAGCGTAGAAAGGCTAAGAAAAAAATAAGGACAGAACTTTTGTTCCATCCTTATCCAAGAGTTGTTTAATCAAACTCATATTTTTGATAAATCGTAGCCAAGATGAAGATTCCTGTAAAGAGGGCCATCAAAGCAAGGTAGACTGGGAAGGTCACAGCTGTCAATGTTCCGATTTCAATCAGACCTTTCAAGTAAAAGGCAGAGAGATAGAAGCCGCAGACAG
>CADFQU010000245.1 GCA_902836505.1 Streptococcaceae bacterium | reverse complement strand
GCTCTTTGACTAAGATTACAGAAAATTACAAAAAGTCTACCTCAGCGGAAAACATGAAGACCTGATAGAAAATGACCATGAAGCGATGGAAGCGATTGATCCAACTCGTCGTTACCAAGACCGCGATAACTACAACTGGATTCGCGATGCTGAAAAGAACCAATTGGTAGTTGGTACTCAAGCACGTATCCTCTATCAAGATTGTATGGGCCGTGTCAACATTGCATTGAAATTTAACGAACTCATTCGCCAAGGCAAGATTGGACCTGTCATGATTGGACGTGACCACCACGACGTATCTGGTACAGATGCTCCATTCCGTGAAACATCCAACATCAAAGATGGATCAAACGTTACTTGCGATATGGCAGTTCAATGTTACGCTGGTAACGCTGCTCGCGGTATGAGCCTTGTTGCTCTCCACAATGGTGGTGGTACTGGTATCGGTAAAGCCATCAACGGAGGATTTGGTCTCGTTCTAGACGGTAGCCACCGGATCGACGAGATTATCAAGTCTGCTATTTCATGGGATACCATGGGAGGGGTTGCTCGTCGGAACTGGGCACGAAACGATCATGCTATTGAAACAGCGATCGAATACAACCGTCTCCATGCAGGTACAGACCACATCACCATTCCTTATCTTGCAGATGAAGATTTGGTCAAAGATGCGGTTCAAAAATTGTTTTAATATTAAAAAATAAAAATGGAGAAAGGGAGGAAAATTCAAAGACTTCTCCTCCCCCAACTTCTCCTATAAAAAGAGGTAATCATATGGCAAAAATTGTTGAGTGTATTCCAAACTTTTCTGAAGGACGCAATCAGGCTGTCATTGACGGATTAGTCGCTACTGCAAAAAGCATTCCAGGTGTGACATTATTAGACTACTCGTCTGATGCCAGCCACAACCGTAGCGTCTTTACACTCGTTGGGGATGAAGAAAGCATTCAAGAAGTGGCTTTCCAATTGGTAAAATACGCATCTGAAAACATCGATATGACCAAACACGAAGGCGAACACCCTCGTATGGGAGCAACAGACGTTTGTCCATTCGTTCCGGTCAAAGATATCACAACGGATGAATGTGTTGAAATCGCTAATAAAGTAGCGGAACGCATCAGTCGTGAATTAGGGATTCCAATCTTCCTCTATGAAGATGCCGCAACTCGTCCAGAACGCACCAACCTCGCCAAAGTTCGTAAAGGTCAATTCGAAGGCATGCCAGAAAAATTGTTGGAAGAAGACTGGAAGCCAGACTATGGTGAACGCAAGATTCACCCAACTGCAGGGGTTACGGCTGTTGGTGTCCGTATGCCGCTCGTTGCCTTCAATGTCAACCTTGACACAGATGATCTAGAAATTGCCAACAACATTTCGAAAATTATTCGTGGATCCAGCGGTGGATACAAATACTGTAAAGCAATCGGTGTCATGCTAGAAGATCGCAACATCGCCCAAGTTTCTATCAACATGGTCAACTTGGAAAAATTCCCATTGTATCGTGTCGTTGAAACCGTTCGTTTCGAAGCACAACGCTACGGAGTTCGAATCATCGGAACAGAACTCATCGGACTGGCTCCTGCTAAGGCTTTGATTGACTCTGCTGAGTACTACTTGCAATTAGAAGACTTTGACTACAGCAAACAAGTCTTGGAAAATCACTTGTTGGGTTAGAAAGGGAGTTCTATGAAACTAGTTGACTTAAGTATTACGGAGTTTGCCAAGGTTCTTGGTTCAGACGCTCCAGCTCCCGGTGGTGGTTCTGCTGCTGCCCTCTCTGCTGCGAATGGGATTTCCCTTACCAAAATGGTCTGCGAACTAACCATTGGTAAGAAAAAATACGCTGAATTTGAAGACCATATCAAAGGGGTTCACGAAAAAAGTGCCCAACTCCAAGACCAATTACTAGAAGCTATTGATAAGGATACAGAAGCTTTCAACGTCGTATCAGCTGTCTTTGATCTTCCAAAAGAAACCGAAGAAGAGAAAGCCGCTCGTCGCGAAGCCATGCAAAAAGCCTTGAAACATGCGACCGTATCTCCATTCTCTATGATGGAGCTCATCGTGGAGGCTCTTGAAACAACAAAAGAAGCTGTTGGTAAGTCCAACACCAATGCAGCGAGCGACTTAGGAGTGGCTGCTCTCAATCTCAAGGCTGGCCTTCAAGGGGCTTGGCTTAATGTCCTGATCAACATTTCAGGAATCAAGGACCAAGACTTCGTCCAAGAATACCACTGCAAGGGACTTAAACTCCTCCAAACAGGCTCTGATCTTGCAGACAACATTTACCAAAACATTTTAGAAAGTCTATCATAAACCTAACAAACAA
>CADFQU010000244.1 GCA_902836505.1 Streptococcaceae bacterium | reverse complement strand
ATTCTTGTTTTCTTCATTTTTCTCATTAATTTTGCAGTTATTATAGGCACAGATAGCAAATTTGGAAAAAATTTATCTGAGTTATCGCATCAAGTCCATCAGAAAACCGAGATTGTTCCAGCCAAACGAGGAACAATTTATGATCGAAATGGAGCTGTCATTGCTGAAGATGCGACGACTTATAATGTTTATGCTATTATCGATAAAACTTATAAATCAGCAAAAGGTGAAGTATTATACGTTGAAGAAAGTCAATACAACCAAGTAGCGGACGTTTTTAATCGTTATTTGGGCATGGAAAAAGACTATGTCGTCCAACAACTGTCTCAGAAGAAGCTCAACCAAGTTTCTTTTGGTGCAGCGGGGAACGATATCAGCTATAGCAATATGGATGCTATCCGGAGTGAGCTAGAAGCTGCCAACATTAAAGGTGTTGATTTTACGACGAGTCCAAACCGGAGTTATAAAAATGGGACCTTTGCCTCTCAATTTATCGGTCAAGCTCAATTGGTAGAAGATAAAGAAGGCAATAAAACCCTGCAGGGAACAACGGGAATAGAAAAATCCTTGGATCGTATCTTGGGTGGTCAGGATGGAGTTGTGACCTATGAAAAGGATCGTAACGGAAATATTGTGCCGGGATCAGACAAGGTTGCCGTGAAGACAGAAGATGGGAAGGATGTCTACACAACCCTTTCTGCGGCACTTCAAACCTATCTCGAAACCAGAATGGATGTATTCCAAGAAAAGGTAAAAGGCAAATTTGTCAGTGCGACCCTAGTGAGTGCCAAAACAGGGGAAATCCTTGCAACGACGCAACGGCCAACCTTTAATGCAGATACCAAAGAAGGTCTGGATTATAAAAATCTGAGAACTTGGAACACGATTCTTTACCAGGATCAATACGAACCAGGTTCGACTATGAAAGTCATGACCTTAGCAGCGGCGATTGATCATGGGACTTTCCCAGCCTATAATGAGGTATATTACAATAACGAGCTGCAAGTAAAAGATGCGATCATCAAAGACTGGGAAATCAATATGGGCTTGTCAGAAGGTCGCTATATGAATATTGCCCAAGGTTTTGCCTATTCAAGTAACATTGGGATGACCAAGCTTGAACAGAAGATGGGCAATAATGTCTGGATGAATTACCTCACACTCTTTAAGTTCGGGCTCCCTACTCGGTTTGGTATGGGCGATGAGAGTTTTGGAAGCCTGCCGGGTGATAACTATGTCACTCAAGCCATGTCTTCTTTTGGTCAGGGGATATCCGTTACTCAAACGCAGATGTTGCGAGCGTTCTCTGCCATTGCCAATGATGGGGAAATGTTAGAGCCTAAATTTATCAGTGCGATCTACGACGGCAAGCATGAATCCGCTCGTAAATCACAAAGAGAGGTCGTTGGAAATCCAGTTTCCGCTTCAGCTGCTCAGCAGACTCGTAATTACATGATTACAGTAGGGACTGATCCTCAATTCGGTACCCTCTACTCGTCGGATGGTCCTATTATTCAAGTAGCTGGACAAAATGTTGCTGTTAAATCAGGGACTGCCCAAATTGCGACAGCTAATGGCTACTTGGAAGGCGAAAATGATAATATCAACTCGATTGTTGTCATGACACCTGCTGAAGACCCAGATTTCATTATGTATGTGACAGTTCAACAGCCTGAAGTCAGCTTTAGTCCAAAGAGCTGGCAAGAACTGGTTAATCCAGTCTTGGAAGATGCGGTTGCTTTGAAGGATGAGTTGAATCTGGTAACGGAAACCAAAGCCTTGGATGGGGTCACGAAAGAGGACACCTATAAGATGCCGTCAGCAGAATCCTTGTCGAAAGAATTGAACTTGAAGCAGACCATCAGCCCAGGTGGCTTCGCAGATGAACTGCGTCGCAATCTGATCCAGCCTGTCGTCCTAGGAACTGGAAAGAATATTAAAAAGATGTCTGTATCAGCAGGAACGAAATTAAAAGCAAATGAGCAAGTGTTATTGTTGACAGATGATTTGGATTCGGTTCCGGATATGTACGGCTGGACCAAGGAAAATGTTGATAAATTTGCTGAATGGACGGGCATTGAGATCACCTATAAAGGAGAAGGTTCTCGTGTGAGCAAACAAAACGTCAAAGTAGAAACTGCTTTAAAGAAGACGAAGAAAATAACAATTACATTAGGAGACTGATATGTTACTTGCTACCCTAGTAGTATCATTTATACTAACGGTTATTGGCATTCCGGCCTTTATCCGTTTCTATCAACGGGCCCATATTTCAGGGCAACAAATGCATGAAGATGTGAAGCAACACAAAGCCAAGGCAGGCACTCCTAC
>CADFQU010000243.1 GCA_902836505.1 Streptococcaceae bacterium | reverse complement strand
AGCAGTTATTTGGTAGTCTTTGTCCTAATTCTCCTCGTCATCATTTAAAGATAATTTTCCTTGCTGAATGGCTTCATAGACGAGATAAGTGGTCAAAAGGTTGCTGATTCCACCAACCTCTTTTTTTTCTTCGCTATTTTTTTCGTAGAGTATTTTACCTGTTGTCCCATCAATCGCGATAGCATGCTGGGCTCCAAGCTCTAGGTCCTCCGCTTTCACAGGAGAAGTAGTGAGAAGTGTAAGAAGTAGACAAAGAAGTAAAGTGATTATTTTTTTCACGTTTGAATCCTCGATTGTTTATTGTCACTACTATTGTATCATAAAAGAAGGCAACTGCTCTAATCCTCTTTTTGTCCAGTTATCAATCGAGATCCTACGGTCCGATTTAAAAGATAGTTGGTAAAATGAGAGAAATAGTGTATAATGGTAGAAAACCTAACATAAGGAGATAGTGATGAAAGTAAATAAACGGTTCGTACTGGCCGCTGTTTCTCTAGCCAGTGCTCTTCTATTGACAGCCTGTGGCGGTGGAAGCAGCAATCAATCTACTTATTCTTATATTTATTCAACAGATCCAAATACATTGGACTACATTGCATCGACTCGTACAACGACGTCTGATATTACAAGTAACCTTGTTGATGGTTTGTTAGAAAATGATAAATATGGAAATTTAATCCCAAGTTTGGCAGAAGACTGGACTGTTTCGGAAGATGGCTTGGTGTATACCTATAAACTTCGAAAAGATGCAAAATGGTATACCAGTGAGGGAGAAGAGTATGGTGCTGTAACAGCTCACGATTTTGTGACAGGGGTCAAACATGCTGTGGAATCAAAATCTGAAGGTCTCTTCTTAATCCAAAACTCCATTAAAGGTTTGGATGCCTATGCCAAGGGTGAAACGACAGATTTTAAGACGGTTGGCGTGAAAGCCCTAGATGATTACACCGTTCAATATACCTTGGAACGTCCAGAAAGCTTTTGGAATTCTAAGACGACATCAGGCGTCCTTTTCCCAGTTAACGAAGCTTTCTTAAAATCTCAAGGAAAAGACTTTGGTTCTTTGAAACCAAGTAGTATTCTCTATAACGGTCCATATTATTTGAAGAATTTAACTTCAAAATCTCAAATTGAACTTGTAAAAAATAAAGAATACTATGATGAAAAGAATGTTCATATTGATCATGTGAAGTTGACCTACAATGACGGGTCAGATCCAGAATCTGTTATCAAGAAATTTGAGAATGGACAATATTCATTTGCGACAGTAATGCCAAACAGCTCCACTTATAAGAGTGTGAAAAAGAAATTTGGTGATAATATTGTTTATGGTGTTCAATACGGCACATCATACTACCTAGGCTTCAACATTGATCGTCAGAAGTATAACCATACAGCTAAAACGACAGATGCTCAAAAATCGTCCACAAAACAAGCGATTTTAAACAAAGATTTCCGTCAAGCTGTGAATTTTGCCTTTGACCGTGAAGCCTATGCAGCTCAAACATCAGGAGCAGATGCAGCGACCAAAATCCTTCGGAATACCTTGGTTCCACCGACTTTTGTTCAAGTGAATGGCGAAGAGTTCGGTAAGGTTGTTGAGAAGCAATTAGTGACCTATGGAGATGAGTGGAAAGACGTAAACCTAGATGATGCCCAAACCACTCTCTACAATCAAGAGAAAGCCAAAGCTGAGTTTGCAAAAGCCAAAGAACAACTGCAAAAAGAAGGGGTAGAATTCCCAATTCATTTAGATTACGTTGTTAGTCAGACCGATAACAGCCAGGTACAACAAGCTAGCTCCTTCAAACAATCCGTAGAAGCTGTTCTCGGTGCAGACAATGTTGTCGTAGATATTCAGAAATTATCTGATGATGACTTTAACAATATTACCTACTTTACAGACACTGCTGCTGAGAAAGATTATGACCTTGCAGGCGGAGGATGGGTGCCAGACTATCAAGATCCATCTACTTATTTAGAGAGTTTAAGTCCTGTTAACGGTTCTGTTTTCTACTATCTAGGTGTGGATGCAGGGTCAAATAACCCTGCTATTACAGCGGTTGACTTTGGGAAGTATGCAGAACTCTTAAAAGATGCCAATGCAGAAGTGAATGATCAAGCTGTACGCTATGAGAAATACGCAGCCGCTCAAGCATGGCTAACCGATAGTTCTTTGATCTTACCAACCGTTTCAAATGGTGGAACGCCAATGTTGCAACGAACTGTTCCGTATAGTCGTGCAGCTTCATGGGTTGGAACAAAAGGAACTGGAACCAACTATAAATATCTTGAACTTTCAGAAGAGGTCATCAACTCCCATACTTCGTTTCAATCCATCCCATAAAGGCTTCATCCACCGGATATTTC
>CADFQU010000242.1 GCA_902836505.1 Streptococcaceae bacterium | reverse complement strand
CTAACCTTTTCCCATCTATTGTAACGGGATCTGTCATTACCACAATCGGTTTGACCTTGATTCCAGTTGCGATTGGGAACATGGGAAACAATGCAACAGAACCAACGGTTCAAAGTTTGATCTTGGCCGTGATTACCATTCTCATCATTCTCGTCGTTAACATCTATACGACAGGCTTTATCAAATCCATCTCTATTTTGATTGGGTTGATTGTTGGGACAGCTATCGCGGCTTCTATGGGCTTGGTAGACTTCACGCCCGTAGCACAAGCTCCGGTTGTTCACGTTCCAACACCGTTCTTCTTTGGAGCTCCTAAGTTTGAAATCACCTCGATTGTCATGATGTGTATCATTGCGACTGTTTCAATGGTGGAATCAACTGGTGTTTATCTTGCACTTTCAGATATTACAAAGGATCCAATTGACAGCACGCGCCTCCGTAATGGATATCGCGCTGAAGGGTTGGCTGTACTTCTCGGTGGTATCTTCAACACTTTCCCTTACACTGGATTCTCACAAAACGTCGGCTTGGTGAAATTGTCTGGTATCAAGACCCGTCTTCCAATCTACTACGCAGCAGGTTTCCTAGTTCTCCTTGGTCTCCTTCCTAAGTTTGGAGCTTTGGCACAAATCATTCCAAGTCCAGTACTTGGTGGGGCCATGTTGGTTATGTTTGGTTTTGTATCTATTCAGGGAATGCAGATTCTTGCACGTGTCGATTTCGAACACAATGAGCACAATTTCCTCATCGCGGCTGTATCGATTGCAGCAGGGGTCGGTTTGAACAATAGTACCCTCTTCAACGGCCTTCCAAGTGCATTTAAAATGTTCTTTGCAAATGGAATTGTTGTTGCCAGCGTATTGGCAATCATTCTGAACGCTATCTTGAATCGCAATAAAAAATAATCTTAAAGAACTGAGGATCCGTTTGATCTTCAGTTCTTTAATTTTTTGACATTTAAGGTGACATATAGTAGAGTGGTAAGAGAAAATTTTACCTTGATAAGAAGAGAGTCGTGCCATGTATCTAACCCATCATTTTAAAGAGCGCTTGCGTTTGTTTATCAGTCTATTTATCCCTCTCCTGGTCTATCAACTAGCTAACTATTCTGCTAGTTTTGTCGATACAGCCATGACTGGACAATACAATACCTTGGATTTAGCTGGAGTATCAACCGCCACTAGTCTTTGGAATCCCTTCTTTACCTTTTTAACCGGGATTGTATCTGCTTTAACGCCCATTATTAGTCATCATTTAGGGCAGGGGAATAAAAAAAGAATCGCTTCTGATTTTTATCAATTCATTTATCTCTCTTTCATGATGGCTGTCCTCTTGATCGCTTTTGTCTTGCTGATTGCACCAATTGTTCTTAGAAAAATCGGCTTAGAAAGTATCGTAGAGGGGATTGCAACCCATTACTTAGTCTTTCTCTCTCTAGGAATTTTGCCTCTCTTACTCTTTAGTGTGGTCCGTTCCTTGCTGGATACTTTGGGCCTCACTCGTTTGTCCATGTACCTCATGCTCCTCTTATTGCCTTTAAATGCTAGTTTTAACTACATGTTGATCTATGGAGCTTTTGGTCTTCCTGAGCTAGGAGGAGCAGGAGCAGGACTAGGAACATCCTTGGCCTACTGGGTCCTCCTCATCATTGCTTTTTTGATCCTCTTTAAGCACCCTAAAGTAGCTATCTACCAACTATGGAAGGTTCAACCTATCAATCTCAAAGAGATGAAGGAGACGATTCGACTAGGTCTTCCCATCGGTGGAATTGTGTTTGCAGAAGTCATCATCTTCTCAGTGGTGGGCTTGCTCATGGCTAAATTCCCATCTATGACTATTGCCAGTCATCAGTCGGCCATGAATTTTTCAACTCTCATGTACGCTTTTCCAGCTAGCATCTCCAATACCATGGCTATTATTGTGTCCTACGAGATTGGGGCTGGGCGTCTCGATGTGGTTCGTCAATATTGCCGGATTGGACGATGGACAGCCTTTGGATTTGCCTTCTTTACCCTTACCTTCCTCTATCTTTATCGCTATCAAGTAGCAGGGCTCTATGGCACTGAGCCGGAATTTATCCACCAGACAGCTATTTTCATGACCTATAGCCTCCTTTTCCAAATAGCGGATACGGTCGCGGCACCGATCCAAGGGATTCTACGCGGTTACAAGGACACCACCGTTCCCTTCTTGCTCGGAGTTTTTAGCTACTGGTGTGTCTCTATTCCATTGGGGATCTTTTTAGACCATGTCACCAACCTAGGTCCGTATGCTTACTGGATTGGCTTAATTTCCAGCATTGTTGTTAGTGGTATTTGTTACCAGTTGCGTCTCTGGCAAATTCAGAAGAAATACCAAGTTTCTTAAACAAAAGAGGCTGGGACAAAAGTCCTAGCCTCTTAATTGTCTTTGGATTGTCGAGCAA
>CADFQU010000241.1 GCA_902836505.1 Streptococcaceae bacterium | reverse complement strand
ATCTCTGGACCATGGATAGTTTGGAAAAAAACGCTATTGTCCATGTTTGTCTAAAAGAGATTGAACAGATGGAGAGTTGTAAAGAAGCCATACGTGGCTTGCTCAAAGATCGTGGCTTTCAAAACGTCACCATTGAGGTGGATGAAGACCTAGCGACTCACCGCGCCCACAAGCGCAATATCGAAGAGCTTGAAGCAGAAAGTGAGCAAGAGCACCATCATTAAGGTTTGTTTTTAAACTCTTAGAGGCTTCTCTAGGAGTTTTTTTGACACTAAACTCTCTAAAGTATGCCTTTTCATGTTAAAATAGAACAAACGTGGAACAAGGAGTAATTATGAGTAAAAGAGCTGTGTTGATGATGACTTTTGGGTCGCCTGAAGAGATTACCTATGAAGGAGTAGCGGAGTTTTTTACGAATATCCGGCGTGGTGTTCGTCCTGAACCACATGAAATTCAGACTTTATATGACAATTATGTACGAATTGGCGGAACTCCACTCCAAAGGATAACTAGAGAAGAAGTGGATTTGGTTGCTTCTGCTCTTGGAGAACACGCATCAGTATATTTTGCTAATAAATTTTCCCGCCCTTTTATCACTGATGTAATCAAAGAGATGGAGAATGACGGAATTGAAGAATGTTTGTGCTTGATTTTAGAGCCCCATTATTCTTACTATTCTGTCATGGGATATGAGAAATTTTTAGAAAGTGAGCAGATTAGGTTCCAAATTATCAAGGAGTGGTACCAAGAACCTTCACTTCTCCACTATTGGGCTGATGAGATTCGAAATATTTTAGATCAAATTAGAGATGACAGCTATAAGGTGATTTTTTCAGCTCATAGTGTCCCAGTTTTGGCACTTGATTTTGGCGATCCTTATATCGATCAGATTTATGACAATACTCGCTTGATTGTGGAACTTTTAGGCCTTGAAGAAGACCAGTATACCAATACATGGCAGAGTGAAAGTGATATTGGTATTCCTTGGATTAAGCCTGATGTCTTAGAATACCTTCGTGATGAGAAGGAACACCCTGACCACTATATTTTTGTCCCGATAGCTTTTATTAGTGAGCATATTGAGGTTCTTTTTGATAATGATGTGGAGTGTAAGGAGCTTTGTCATGAGCTTGGTGTGGCCTATCACCGTCCTCCTATGCCAAATAGTGATTCTCGATTGATTAAAGCCCTTCTTTCAACCATTCAGTCACATATAGACGGTGACTATCGTTACTATCAACCTCAACTAGAGACTTTTGATGAGTTGGAAGCCCCTTCAACCACAGGAAAGATTTTAGAAGAGTCAGAAGATATTCAGATGCCTGATTTCGTCAAAAAATTGATTGCTAAAAAAGGTCGAGAGAATGTCAAGATGCCATATCTAGTTAAGAAAATGCTTGAAAAAAAGTATGGAAAAAAATATGATTAAGTAACTAAATATGACCGTAATTGGGAGTGTTTGATGTAAGCGATTTCTTGTTAAAAAGTGTATACTATAGTTAAGTAAGCAATAGAAAGTAGGTTGTTCCTATGAAGAAAACAGTCTATACAAAAGCTGGGCGAGTGGGTCTAATAGAAGTGGAGCAACCAAAAATCGAAGCACCAGATGATGTCATTCTCCGCATCGTTCGCACCTGTGTCTGTGGATCTGATCTCTGGAGCTACCGCAATCCAGATATTGAAGCAGGCCACCAAAATAGTGGTCACGAAGCTATTGGGATCGTGGAAGAAATCGGTAAGGCTATTACAACGGTCAAACCGGGTGACTTTGTAATCGCCCCTTTCACCCATGGCTGTGGGGAGTGTGATGCTTGTCGTGCTGGCTATGATGGGACTTGTGACCGCCATATTGGGACCAACTGGTCTGACGGGGTGCAAGCGGAGTACATGCGCTTCGACTATGCCAACTGGGCTCTCGTCAAAATCCCGGGGCAACCGTCTGATTATACCGAAGCCATGCTTAAATCCTTCTTGACGCTAGCAGATGTTATGCCGACGGGTTACCATGCGGCACGTGTCGCAGATGTGAAACCAGGTGACAAAGTCGTGGTCATCGGGGATGGAGCTGTGGGTCAATGTGCTGTGATTGCTGCTAAGATGCGAGGAGCATCGCAAATTGTCCTCATGAGCCGTCACGAAGACCGCCAACAAATGGCTTTGGAATTTGGTGCAACAGCTGTTGTAGCAGAGCGGGGTGAAGAAGGAATTGCCAAGGTTCGTGAAATCCTTGGAGGAGGAGCAGATGCCGCCCTTGAATGTGTCGGTACTGCAGCAGCTGTCGATCAAGCCCTTGGGGTCCTTCACAATGGGGGGCGTTTAGGTTTTGTCGGTGTGCCTCACTACAATAATCGTGCGCTTGGATCGACCTTTGCCCAAAATATTTCCGTGGCAGGTGGAGCAGCCTCTGTTACCACCTATGACAAAC
>CADFQU010000240.1 GCA_902836505.1 Streptococcaceae bacterium | reverse complement strand
AACGAAAAAAACTCAGCTCAAAAATCAGCTATGCGTACTGCAATCAAAGCTTTTGAAGCAAACCCATCTGAAGAACTTTACCGCGCTGCTAGCTCAGCTATCGATAAAGCAGAAACTAAAGGTTTGATCCACAAAAACAAAGCTAGCCGTGATAAAGCACGTCTTGCAGCGAAACTTGGCTAATCAAGCATTGCATACAAAATGAGCTCCTCGGAGCTTTTTTTGTTGCTTCCAAATAAGGAGAAGAGATGAAAATTACGATTATCGGCTATTCAGGCTCTGGCAAGTCAACATTGGCTGAAAACTTAGCTCGCTCCTACTCCATCCCCAAACTCCACATGGACACCCTTCAATTCCAACCGGGTTGGATAGACAGTGACCGGGATTGGATGGAGGAAGAAATGAAACAGTTTCTCAGTAATAATAGAGATTGGGTCATTGATGGCAATTACTCTTGGTGCTGCTATGAGGAGAGAATGGGGCAAGCCGACCAGATTATCTTCCTGAATTTTTCCCGTTGGAACTGCCTCTATAGAGGATGGAAACGATACCGTCGCTATAAAGGCCGAGTCCGTGAGAGTATGGCAGCAGGCTGCCCAGAACGCTTTGACTGGGAATTCATCCGTTGGATTCTCTGGGACGGTCGAACTAAGAATGCCAAAGAAAGGTATCGAAATATCCGTTCTACCTATCCCGATAAATTCATCGCTCTCAAAAACCAAAAGGAACTAGACCGTTTCCTCAATAACATCAAAAAAGATCTACTGGAATCGAAGTAAATATTCGATCTAGTAGATCATTTTTCTTATTTTCTTTTCTTTTGAGGAAACAAGGGAAGTCCTAAAGAAGCCATCTTCTCCGCCGGCACCTTCATGCCATCCTTAATCCATTTGGCTAGGACAGAGACAATGGCTGAACTGAGGAAGGAATTCAAATAACTAGCCGGTCCTTGTGAGTTTTTTTGAGTTTTACTTCTCTTTTCCAGAAATTCATAAACAGCCTTGGTCAGCAGTTTTTCAAAATTATAATCGACAGCCAAGCTGATAATGCGGGCTTCCTTTTTGGCCTCTTTAAAGAGATAAACCCAAATCTGGTACAAATCGGTCTTAAAATTATACCCCTCTAAAGACTTGGTAATTTTCGAAACAGTTGATTGGAAGATGGATTCTAGCAATTCTTCTTTTGACTCATAATTTCGGTAAAAAGCTGCTCGAGAAACTCCCGCTCTCTCCACTAATTCAGAAATGGTAATCTTTTTCAAGTCCTTTTTATCCAACAACTGAAGCAAGGAAATCTCCAAGGATTCCCGTGTGATGGCATTACTTTCTTGATTGGATCGCTTTAGATTTGCTAAAGATTTTTCTGATATTTTTCTTTCTGCCATAACACTTACTTTCTATCTGTATCATCTGAATGTATCTGCTTTCAGAGAATGCAACTTCATGATATAATTGTAAAAAAAGACTAACTACTTGTCAATGTACAATTTTTTACATTTTGAGGTAATAAAAATGACATGGAAAATTATTGCAGATTCTGGCTGTGATTACCGTACTTATGAAAGCGCTGCACCAGATACAAGCTTTGTTTCAGTTCCCCTTACCATTCAGATTGGTGAGACCATCTATACAGACGACGCGAATCTGGATACAGACAAAATGATGGAAGATATGTATGCAACAACGACTGCTTCCAAATCAGCTTGTCCCAGTCCTGATGACTATATGAAAGCCTTCGAGGGAGCTGATAATATAATTGTTGTTACCATCACTGGTACTTTGTCTGGTAGCCACAATAGTGCTCAAGTCGCAAAGAAACTTTATCAAGAAGAACATCCTTCTACCAATATCCATGTGATTGATAGTTTATCAGCTGGTGGTGAAGTGGATCTACTCGTTCGCAAACTTCATCAACTCATCGCCCAAGATCTTGACTTTGATCAAGTGGTCGAAGTCATCACCAAATACCAAGAGAAAACCAAACTGATCTTTGTCCTTGCTAAGGTCGATAATTTAGTCAAGAATGGTCGTCTCAATAAAATTATCGGGACTGTTGTTGGCCTCTTAAATATCCGTATGGTCGGTCAAGCCAGCGATACCGGGACCCTTGAGCTTCTCCATAAAGCCCGCGGCCAAAAGAAAGCTATTTCCACTACTTTTGAAGAAATGCTCAAAGCTGGCTATAAAGGAGGACATATCACCATTGCTCACCGTCGCAACGATAAATTCGTAGAACAACTCTCTGCCTTGGTCCATGAAAAGTTCGCCAATGCGGATATCGAAGCTCTTCCGACCTCAGGCCTCTGCAGCTTCTACGCTGAAGAAGGTGGCCTCTTAATCGGCTATGAAATTTAACAACAAACTATAAAAGAGGCTGGAACAAAAGTCCTAGCCTCTCAATTGTCTTTGGATTATCGAGCAAGACGCAGTGGTT
>CADFQU010000239.1 GCA_902836505.1 Streptococcaceae bacterium | reverse complement strand
CTCTTACTAAATCCTACCTCGCTTGTTTATTTCTTGGCTCGGGAAAAATTCGTTTACAAAACGAGCCTCGCTTTCTCGTTTTCGAGCTCGGGAAAAACTCGTTTACAAAACGAACCTCGCTCTCTTGTTTCTAGGCTCGGGAAAAATTCGTTTACAAAACGAATTTTTTCTGCTATACTTCTTAGAAGCAAAGGTTTTTAATGTCATCCTGTGAGGTGACAAAGACACAGAATATGAATAATCTGAGGGCCCTTGCTATGCAAAAATATTCATGGGCTCTTTTTTGGTGCCCAAAAGTGAGGTTATTATGAAAGAAGAATCAACTGTTGATTTGCTCCTGGATGTCGACCAAAGTCCGGCACCCCTAAAAGGAATCTTATTAAGTTTCCAACACGTTTTCGCCATGTTTGGGGCAACCATCCTGGTACCACTCATCTTGGGCATGCCCGTATCCGTTGCCCTCTTTGCATCAGGGGTTGGGACACTGATCTATATGACTTGTACCGGCTTTAAAGTCCCTGTCTACCTCGGCTCTTCCTTCGCCTTCATCACAGCCATGGCTTTGGCGATGAAGGAAATGGGCGGAAAAGTCGATGCAGCCCAAACTGGGGTTATTCTAACTGGTCTGATCTACGTGCTTGTTGCTGCAGGGGTTAAAGTTGCTGGCACCCGCTGGATTGACAAATTGCTTCCTGCCGTTGTCATTGGACCTATGATTATCGTTATTGGTCTTGGACTTGCAGGATCAGCCGTTAAGAACGCTGGTTTTGTCGAAGGAGGAGATTGGAAAAACGCCCTTGTCGCTGTCGTGACCTTCCTGATTGCCGCCTTCATCAACACCAAAGGAAAAGGTTTCTTCAAAATCATTCCTTTCCTCTTTGCCATTATCGGTGGTTATGTCTTCGCAGTCTGCTTGGGCTTGGTGGACTTCAGTCCTGTCCTCAAGGCAAACTGGTTTGAGATTCCTGGCTTCTATCTTCCTTTCAATACAGGTGGTGCCTTCAAACAATACAACTTGTATTTTGGACCTGAAACCATTGCCATCTTGCCAATCGCTATCGTAACTATTTCAGAACACATCGGTGACCATACGGTACTTAGCCAAATCTGTGGCCGTCAATTCTTAAAACAACCGGGACTTCATCGTACCCTTCTTGGTGACGGGATTGCAACATCTGTATCTGCCTTCCTTGGTGGTCCAGCCAATACCACTTACGGTGAAAATACAGGTGTTATTGGGATGACCCGTATCGCTTCTGTTTCTGTTATCCGAAATGCAGCCTTGATCGCTATTTCCTTGAGTTTCCTTGGTAAATTTACTGCCCTCATTTCTACCATTCCAAACTCTGTTCTCGGTGGGATGTCTATCCTTCTCTACGGGGTGATCGCAAGTAACGGTTTGAAAGTCTTGATCAAAGAACGCGTTGATTTCAGCTTGATGCGCAACTTGATTATTGCAAGTGCTATGTTGGTTCTTGGACTTGGTGGAGCAATTCTGAAACTTGGTCCAGTGACCCTATCAGGAACAGCCCTTTCAGCTATGACAGGAATCATCCTTAACTTGATCTTGCCACATGAATCAAACTAAAAGAAAAAGTTCTCAACACTGAGAACTTTTTTATTATAGTTGAGCTAATTCCAACAAGCGTTCCTTAGACAATTTTTTGATTTCAATTTGATTGGCATCCAACAATTCAAATTCACTTGAGTCCAAAGCATCCAGTAGAGCCTCTAAATTCACAACTGCCACTGGCTTATAACTCTCTGGCATATCGGGATTTCCAGTAATTTCCACTAAATTCACTTTCCAGTCGATGACTTCATCCATATTGATCTTCTCTACAAACTCTGCTGGAACAAAAGGCACTCGTGGCAAAACGGTATCCGTATCTTCTGTTAGACTGTAACTGCCAATGATGCCTCCCGTTTCGTTCTGACGGTAGAAACGGACTTGACTAAAGAAAGCAGAGCTGTATTGAACCTTTTTAACCACTTGACTGAACTCCTCTAAAGGTTGAGCGGAGTCTAGGATTTTACGAAGGAGCTCACGGTCTAAAATTACAGGATGAGCAAATCCCTGAAGCTGATATTGATGAAGGTCTGGATCTTGTTCTAGATCCTGTAAATTCTTTAATAAATAGTTCTCATAGTCAAAAGAGAAAATAGAATCTGCGTCATAGCTGGTCCCCAAATTATCGTGAATCTCATTTCCCAACTGGCGAGCAAGGGCACTGAGCCATTCTAAGATGAGTCGCCAATCTTCAAGGGTGGCAAAATCTGCAAGGATGAACTGATAAGCATGCTCTTGATTCAGATAACGAAGGATGATGGGCAAGCAGCTCTTGCCATAGCGGATACACATCATGGCTGGAAAATCTTTGAGAGAACGACCAAGCATGGCTTCCTCATAACTGTAGGTAAGAACTCCCTCCACC
>CADFQU010000238.1 GCA_902836505.1 Streptococcaceae bacterium | reverse complement strand
GGACGACGAAATCGAATTCTAACGAATGACCGATTTCTGTCCCACTCTCTTTTTTGATCTGTTGGCTCTGTTTTATAGATCCCACTGCTTGAGGGAGATTTCGCCACTGTTGAGCCAGCGTTCTTGGCCGTCCGTCAGTTGGACTAGTAGTTGTCCACTGTCTGAGATATCCTTGGCCAGGCCTTGGTAGCTGGTCTGATTTTGTTCGAAGCGGACTTCCTTACCTAGGACTAGTGAGCGCTGCTTGTAGAGGTAGATGAGCTCCTCTTCTGGAGTGGTAAAAAATTCCTTCCAAATCTCAGCAATCAGTTCATTGCGGCTAATGGGAGGTTGGGAGTCAAAGAGGGAACAAGCCTTATCCTTCAGTTCCGTAGGGAAATTGGTGATGGAAAAATTGAGACCGACACCAATAATGACATCTGTGATGAGGCCAGTTTCGACGGAGCTAATGGCTTCAGTCAGAATACCTCCAACCTTTTTCCCCTTGTAGTAGATGTCATTGACCCACTTGATATCGATATCCAATAAGGCCAGATTTTTCAGGGCCTTGCAGATAGCAGCTGCGACCATGAGGGTATAGGCGGGAGCTTGATCAAAGGGGAGGTTGGGCTTGAGGTGGAGGGACATGTAGATGCCCCCTTGAGAAGGACTGAAGTAGTCACGCCCAAAACGTCCCTTTCCAGCCATTTGGTAAGGAGCCAGATACAGAGTAGAGGAGTGTCCCCCAGCTTCCATGGCATTCTTGGCATCCAGCTGAGTGGATTGGCACTGGGGATTATAGGAGACTGTTAGAGGACAATGCTCCTCGATAACTTGGGGGATTAGGAGATCTCCAGAAAGGATCTTATAGCCTCGATTTTTGATGGACTCAATCTCGATGCCTTCTTTTTCTAAACGCTGAATGGCCTTCCAGATTGATGTGCGAGACAGTCCCATTTCTTGGGCTAGTTGCTCGCCATTGACATAATCTTGAGCTTGGGCTAAGGTTTGGTATAAAATTTCGTATGTTTTCATAGCTTCTTAACGTGTGCTTTCACGGATGGTAAGATGAGTGGCCAGAGTATGCATAGTTGGAATACCTGAATCTCCTCTTTGAAGGTCTTGTAACAGACTGTGAATGGCCTGTTTCCCCATTTCTTCCGTATAGACAGTGACGGTAGAAAGTGGTGGATAGACATGCTTAGCAATCGAGGTGTCATTAAAGGAGATGAGACTGACCTGATCTGGAACCGGAATGCTAGCTTCTTGGAGGGCACGAAGAGCCCCAACAGCCAAGGCATCGCTGGCCATAAAAAAGGCTGACGGAAGTCGATCTCCCAATTCATCAATCATTTCTTTCATCATTTCATAGCCAGAGTCACTTGAGAAGTGGCCCACTCGGATATAGTCTGGATGATAGAGTTCTTTCTCTTTTAGAAAGTACTTAAAACTCAAGTAACGGGGATCAGTTTGAAGAGGACGATTATCGGCGGTCGTTTCTTGACCAACAAGGAGACCAATCTGGTTGTGACCAGATTCTATCAAGTAAGCTAGCGCTTGGTAGACAGATGTTTCAAAATCTGTCATGACACAGGTATGGCCATATACTAAAGTATTGGAGTCCACAAAGACGATTTTTTTCTGATAGCTTTCAAGTTGATGGATGGTTTCTGGGCTATATTTACCTAGAGCGATAATTCCATCAGCTTTTTCAAGAGGTCCCCAATCCTCTAAGTTAAAGACACGGAAGATTTCATGCCCGAGTTCCTGGGCTTGTTTTTCAATCCCAACTCGAATAGAGTAGTAATAAAGGTCCTCTAACTCTTCCTCTTCGGTCACCCATTCTAAAATAGCAATACGGTAGCGCTTGCTTTGAAGAGGGTTATTTTTTCGCTGTTTCTTTTGGTAATGGAGTTTCTCAGCTGTTTCAAAGATCAGTTTCCGAGTTGTATCACTAACGGATAGGTTTTGATCCTGATTGAGGACGCGAGATACTGTTGCTTGAGATACTCCGACTTCTTGAGCAATATCTTTAATAGTAGCCATAGTTCATCCTTTATTGCTTGTTAGTTCCAGTATACTCTAAATACCAGTAAAAGGAAATAAATTTTTACTAAATTTTATGTTTGTTACGATATTGGCTAGGAGTCAGTTGGCTATAGGCCTTAAACGCCTTTGAAAAATAAAGGGGATCTGAAAAACCAACTGAGTAAGCCACAATCTTGATGCTCTCGTCTGTGTTAGTCAGCAATTGCTGGGCACGTTGCATGCGGACCGAGTGCAGGAATTCTTTGGGAGAGATCTGGTGAAACTCCTTAAAAACAGTTGTGAGGTAGGAGCGATGGATATTGAGGTCATCAGCAATCTCTTGAATACTTAGATGCTCTTTATTGTAATGCGTCTCAATCACATGCTTGCAGGTCAGATAGAGTTGATAGGTTGGAGATGGATCGTTCCGAAGGCTATC
>CADFQU010000237.1 GCA_902836505.1 Streptococcaceae bacterium | reverse complement strand
TACCGTAGATAGTGTCTACGCCCCATGTTTTCAATACGTTGAGCATTGCTGCAGAAGCAGTAATTTTCCCTTGAGTCATTAAAACTCTCCTTCAATAAAAATAATTGTCAGTCTTTGAACTGAATTCGACAAAGAGTGAAAACGTTTCAAACAACTTTACTATATCAATTTATCACGTTTTATTGCCCTTGTATAAGAATATGCTCACTGAACACCTGGAACTATTACATAACACAACAGCGAAATCTGTTCTGTTTCTGCAAACTATTTTATAACAGAAGGGATAAACCGCACAACAACAAGGTTTCTAGCTGTTATAAAATTAGTACAAAATGGAGCGCTTTACCAAACTGTTCCACAAAAGGTATCAAAAAATCCTAGCGGAAAATAGATTTTCCCTGCTAGGATGGGTTATAGTTCGTTTTGAAGAGCCTTGCTCAAAACCCTGTATCCTTCAATTGTTAAATGAAGACCATCTGTTGTATAAGCTGGTTTGAGCTGACCATCTTCACCGAGCAAGCTCTCAAAAACATTGATAAATTCGACATTCATCATTCCTTGAGCCAGCTCATGATAAGCCTGATTCAAGGTCTGAATTTTTTGATTGGTCCGGATATAGACTGTCCCCCTGTAGGTTTCTCCCTCATTCACAGGGAGAACCGAAACAAGTTTGATTTGCGCCAAGGGCAAGAGTCGCACCATCTCCTGTAGGATGATGGACATGTTATCAATGGTTTCTGACAAGGGCATTTCCTTGCCAATGTCATTGGTTCCGATTAGTAGGAAAATCTTATCCACTGCTTGACCAAAAATATGGGCATCTAGATTCTCTCTTAAGAGGTCTGTCTTGTAGCCTCTGATTCCCCGATTCACCATATACTGATTCGTCAAAAGTAACTCCTGAAGAGGATAGTATTCGATGATAGAGTCTCCTATAAAAAGAATATCGGGTTCCTTCAAAGGATTTTGATTCAGCTCTCGGTAGTTCTGTTGTATTTTTGCCTGTTCTTTCAACAGCCAGGTCTCCAATAATTGTACAGCCATAAAGACTCCTTTCGATTTGTATGGTAGAAACTATGTGCGGTAGATTACTCGCCTAGTCGAAACTTAGTCTTCCGTCCAAATAGGCTTCAATCATTTCATAAACCCCACCTTCTTGGTGAGATGGCGCTGTATAACGGGCTGCTTGTCGCGCATGGGAATCCGCATTTTCCATCGCATAGGAATAGGTCGCTAACTCCAGCATTTCCACATCGTTTTGGCTATCGCCAAATGCCATTAAATGCCCACCATCAACGCCCCAGTGTTCTTCCAAGAATTGAATGGCTGTAGCCTTATTGACCTCCGGTTGCAGAATATCAATGGCTCCATAGCCACTAGCTGCTGGAAGCAGGCGCTCCCCAAACTCTTCGCGCAACTCTTGCACAAAGGCTTCGACTTTTTCAGTGTCAGTGACGACACTTATCTTCAGAACCTGCTCACCATGCTCTTGGACCAGATCATCCACAAAGCGCATCCGTCTGTAAAAAGCTGCAGCTAACTCAGGCGTCATCAATTGGTCTAAAAGAGGAAACTCTGTTCCTTTCTTGGCATAGGCTCCAGATAGGCTACTGACGACCAGATGGAGTTCCTCTTCTCGACCTTCTAGATAACGCAAGACCTCCTGCACCAGCTCTTCAGGCCAGCTACACTCTCGGATGAGGTTTCCCTTCTCTAATATCCGTGCACCATTGGCTAGAACCAAGGTGACACGATCTTTCAGCTCTCCCAAGACATGAGCCATACGGCTATAGCCATTCCCCGTCGCAATAACAAAGGGAATCCCTTTTTGGTCTAGCCGATCCAAGATGCGGCTCAGACGCTCACGGTCAACCTCTCCTTGCGCATCCATCAGAGTACCGTCCATGTCTGTCGCAATCATTTGTATCATACCAGCCACCTCTTTCTATCTTTTCCCTATTATACACCATTTCCTAGTCATTTTGGGCCTTCTTTGCCACGAACGCTCCCTCCTCCCCATCCTTAAAATTTTAGAAATTCCACTGAATCCTCTTTAATTTTCGGTCCAATTTTATTATAATATAGATAATAGATTTTCCCTGTATGAAGTAACTAGCAGACCCTCTCTCACACCTAGCCAAAGCGTCTGCTACTCCCGAAAAGATCTAAGAGGTAGGCATGAACACAAAGACCTTATACCGCCAAACATCCTTTACCAATAGCGATTTCCCATTTTCAATCAAACAGATTCGCACCCAAAATGGCCAACCGGATATTTTATTTCATTGGCACACTGATATTGAGATTATTTATGTCAACGAAGGGACTGCTCAATTCCATATCGACTATGAATATTTTCATAGTCAACCAGGCGATATTATTTTGATCCGCCCGAATGCCCTTCACTCCATTCATCCCATCCAGAGTTCTTCCCATACCATGGATGTC
>CADFQU010000236.1 GCA_902836505.1 Streptococcaceae bacterium | reverse complement strand
CTCAGAACGTTTCGAAGACGGTCTCTTCCAAAATATTCCAGGAAATAAAGACCAATATCTCTTTGCATCAGCGGTTCAATATTTTACTGGAAAATAAAAGGTATACAACATGACATACGAAGTAAAATCTCTTAATGAAGAGTGTGGAGTCTTTGGGATTTGGGGACATCCAGACGCTGCGAAACTCACCTATTTTGGCCTTCACAGTCTCCAACACCGGGGACAAGAAGGGGCAGGAATCCTGGCCAATGATCAAGGAACCTTGAGACGCCATCGGGATACTGGTCTGCTTTCAGAAGTCTTTCGAAATCCTTTAAATCTGGAAAAATTGACAGGATCTTCTGCTATTGGGCACGTTCGCTATGCGACAGCAGGGGAAGCTTCGGTGGATAACATCCAACCCTTCCTCTTCCGCTTTCAAGATACCCAATTTGGTCTGGCCCATAATGGAAATTTGACCAATGCCCAATCGCTCAAATCTGAATTAGAAAAAAATGGAGCCATCTTTAGCTCAACCTCTGACTCAGAAATTTTAGCTCACTTGATTCGTCGGAGCCACAACCCTTCCTTTATGGGAAAAATCAAGGAAGCACTTAATACGGTCAAAGGTGGTTTTGCTTATCTGATGCTGTTTGAAGATAAGCTAATCGCAGCTCTGGACCCAAATGGTTTCCGTCCTCTATCCATCGGAAAAATGTCTAATGGAGCCTTGGTTGTTTCTTCTGAAACCTGTGCTTTTGAGGTTATTGGAGCAGAATGGATCCGAGATGTGCACCCTGGTGAGCTCGTTATCTTTGATGAAAATGGCATTACCTATGATCGCTATACGGATGATACTCAACTAGCGATTTGTTCCATGGAGTATATCTATTTTGCCCGTCCTGATTCCAATATCCAAGGGGTTAATGTCCATACGGCTCGCAAGCGGATGGGAGCTCAATTGGCACGAGAATTTAAGAACCAAGCAGATATTGTAGTGGGGGTTCCCAACTCCTCTCTCAGTGCTGCTATGGGCTTTGCGGAAGAATCTGGATTACCAAATGAAATGGGCTTGATCAAGAATCAGTATGTCCAACGGACCTTTATCCAACCGACTCAGGAATTGCGGGAACAAGGGGTGCGGATGAAGCTTTCTGCCGTATCTGGTGTCGTGAAAGGCAAACGAGTTGTCATGATTGATGACTCTATCGTGCGTGGAACCACCTCTCGTCGGATTGTGAAATTGTTGAAAGAAGCAGGGGCTACAGAAGTCCATGTGGCAATTGCAAGCCCAGCTCTAGCTTATCCATGTTTCTACGGAATTGATATTCAGAGCCGTGAAGAGCTGATTGCAGCCAATCATACAGTAGAGGAAACTTGTGAGATTATCGGTGCGGATAGTTTGACTTATTTATCTGTTGAGGGCTTGATTGATTCTATAGGGATTGATACCGATGCACCAAACGGTGGCCTTTGTGTGGCTTACTTCGATGGGAAATATCCAACCCCTTTGTATGACTACGAAGAACGCTATTTGGAAAGCTTGAATGAGCAGACATCCTTTTATTAGGGATTTTTGCAAGTGAATCTGTCCATTCACAGTAGGATCTAGAAACGGAAAAAGGAATAAACAAATGACAAATAAGAATGCATACGCCCAGTCTGGTGTAGACGTTGAAGCAGGTTATGAAGTTGTTGAACGGATTAAAAAACACGTGGCACGTACAGAGCGTGCAGGTGTCATGGGAGCTCTAGGTGGTTTCGGTGGCATGTTTGACCTTTCAAAAACAGGTGTCAAAGAGCCTGTTTTGATTTCAGGGACGGACGGTGTCGGAACTAAACTCATGCTGGCTATCAAGTACGACAAGCACGATACCATTGGTCAAGATTGTGTGGCTATGTGTGTTAACGATATCATCGCTGCAGGTGCGGAGCCTCTCTACTTCCTTGACTACGTAGCGACTGGGAAGAATGAACCGGCTAAGCTAGAACAAGTGGTTGCTGGTGTGGCCGAAGGGTGTGTGCAAGCTGGTGCAGCCCTTATCGGTGGAGAAACTGCCGAAATGCCTGGTATGTACGGTGAAGACGACTATGACTTGGCTGGTTTCGCAGTCGGTGTGGCAGAAAAATCTCAAATCATTGACGGTTCAAAAGTGGCTGAAGGTGACGTCCTTCTTGGACTTGCTTCAAGCGGAATCCACTCAAATGGTTACTCACTCGTTCGTCGTGTCTTTGCCGATTATACAGGTGAGGAAGTTCTCCCAGAATTGGAAGGCAAGAAACTCAAGGAGGTTCTTTTGGAACCTACTCGCATCTATGTCAAGGCTGTCTTGCCACTCATTAAAGAGGAATTGGTGAATGGGATTGCCCATATCACGGGTGGTGGTTTCATCGAAAATGTCCCACGTATGTTCGCTGATGATTTGGCTGCTGAAATTGACGAAAGCAAAGTGCCAGTTCTTCCAATTTTCAAAGCCC
>CADFQU010000235.1 GCA_902836505.1 Streptococcaceae bacterium | reverse complement strand
AAAGGTCTAAAAGAAATCAGAAAGAATTACTATGGAAACAACACAAACCTCCCAGTCGCTTTATCAAGCCCTGTGGAACTCAGCGGATGTGCTCCGCTCTAAGATGGATGCCAACGACTACAAGTCTTATCTCTTGGGTATGGTCTTTTACAAGTATTTGTCGGACAAGATGCTCTTTTTCGTGGCAGAGACCATGGAGGAAGAGACAGAAAGCTTGGAAGAGGCACTAGCAGTCTATCGTAAATATTACGAGGATGAGGAGACTCAGGAAGACCTCTTAGAGGTTATCACTGATGAGATGAGCTATGCCATTCATCCTGACTTGACCTTTACAGCCTTGGTAGAGCGAGTGAACGATGGAAGCTTTCAGTTAGAGGATTTGGCTCAGGGCTTCCGTGATATTGAGCAGAGTGACGAGCTTTATGAAAACCTTTTTGAAGACATCGACCTCTACTCTAAGAAACTTGGGGCGACTCCTCAGAAGCAAAACCAGACGGTTGCGGCTGTGATGAAAGAGTTGGCAGTCCTAGATGTGGCAGGTCATGCTGGTGATATGTTGGGGGATGCTTACGAGTACTTGATCGGTCAGTTTGCGACGGATTCGGGGGAAAAGCTGGTGAGTTCTATACACCGCAACCTGTTGCCAAGCTTATGACGCAGATTGCCTTTTTAGGACGTGAGGACAAGCAAGGCTTTACCCTTTACGATGCGACTATGGGGTCAGGATCGCTCTTGCTTAATGCCAAACGGTATTCACGTCAACCACAGACAGTGGTTTACTTTGGTCAAGAGTTGAACACCTCAACCTATAACCTGGCACGTATGAACATGATTCTGCATGGTGTGCCGATTGAAAATCAGTTTTTACACAACGCTGATACTTTGGATGAGGATTGGCCAACTCAAGAGCCGACTAACTTTGACGGCGTTCTTATGAACCCACCTTATTCAGCCAAGTGGTCTGCCAGCTCAGGATTCATGGATGATCCTCGTTTCTCACCATTTGGGAAACTAGCACCTAAGTCTAAGGCTGATTTTGCCTTCCTCTTGCATGGTTACTATCACTTGAAACAAGACAATGGTGTTATGGCCATCGTCCTACCTCATGGGGTACTCTTCCGTGGTAATGCCGAAGGGACTATTCGTAAGGCTTTGTTGGAAGAAGGAGCTATTGATACGGTTATTGGTCTACCTGCTAATATCTTCTTTAACACCAGTATTCCAACGACGGTTATCATTCTCAAAAAGAACCGCACCAATCGTGATGTTTACTTTATCGATGCCTCTAAGGAGTTTGATAAGGGGAAGAATCAGAATATCATGACAGATGCCCATATTGAGAAGATTCTCAATGCCTATAAGAGCCGTGAGGATATGGACAAGTTTGCCCATCTGGCTAGCTTTGAAGAGATTGTGGAAAATGACTACAACCTTAATATCCCTCGCTATGTGGATACCTTTGAGGAAGAGGAAGTGGAGCCCTTGACTGAGATTGTGGCTAAGATTAATCAGACCAATGCGACGATTGAAAGTCAGACGGCGTCCCTTCTCGACATGCTTGGTCAGCTTCATGGAACGACACCAGAAGCAGACGAAGAACTCAAGGCCTTTGTGGAAGCATTTAAAGGGTAATTCCATCTTTCATTTACTTTTTCCGAATAAATAGAAGTAGAGGGGCCATCCCTCTATTTTTTTCTTAAGGAGAGGTATATGGAAAAAAGACACAAGCATGTCTCACCGACCTTGGATATTATGGCTAAGAAGATTTTTAGTCTGCCTGAGGTGACGGTGGCATTTATTCGAGATATTTTGGATTTGGATGTTGTGTATGCCCAGATTTTGGAGGGGACACAGCTTCATAAAAAGGCCTTTGACGAGGACGAGCTCTTTTCAACCTCGGTGGCTGTTCGAGCTAAGTTGAATGATGGAACTGAGGTCATCATTGAGATTCAGGTGCGTAAGCAACATTATTTTCTCAATCGTTTTCATTATTATTTGGCTAACCAACTGGTGGAAAATGTGCAACAATTACGCCAACAAGGACAGACACACAAGATGTACGAGCAGATGGAGCCAGTTTATGGCATAGCTATCTTGGAGAAGACCTTATTGCTAGATGAGGAGTCCCCGATTAATACTTATTGGATGACCAATAGTCGGACGGGCAAGCCTTTGAATGTCTACTATAAGGACGGAAAACGGCAGAACCTTCTTCAGATTGCCTTTTTAGAGTTGGATAAGTATAATAAAGATAAGCATATTAGGGATGAAGGGCGGCAGTGGCTAGAGTTTTTTGGAAATCTCCCATTTTCTAAGGCACCTAGTCAAGCGGTCACGCATGCCGATTCATTACTGGATTCATCCAGCTGGACAAAGGAGGAAAAGGCGATGATTGATGAACGTATACGTATTCAAGAAAATTATGACATGACCATGGAAACAGCAATTGATGAAGCGC
>CADFQU010000234.1 GCA_902836505.1 Streptococcaceae bacterium | reverse complement strand
CACTTGAAGGCTTGGCTAAAGGCCAATATTTCTACGAAGTGGATTTGAATGGCAATACGGTTGGCAAAGATGGTCAGGCCTTGCTGGAGCAAGTTCGAGCTAACGGAACCCATACGTATCTAGCTACTGTTAAAGTCTATGGCGCTAAAGACGGCAAACCTGATTTGACCAATCTGATTGCTACTCGTCAAGTAACGATTCAGCTTCGTGGAAAAGAAATGGCGACAATACCATCTCAACAAGGTCAGATGAATACGAAGCCTTCTGAAACAGGCTCTACAGGTACGACTGAGGGTATGATGGGTACAAATCACCATATGTCAGATATGAAAGTAGATCAACCAGCTTCTAGCCCAATGGCTAATATGATGAAAAAAGATGATAAAGCGATGCTACCAAATACTGGGGAAGCTAAAACAGCTACAGCTGGCCTTGGTATCTTTGGTCTAACCTTGGCAGGGCTTGTTGGACTTTTGGGTTTGACAACCAAACGAGAAGATTAAGATTCAAATCACTTAAAAATTAGAGAAAACAGTGTTATACTAAAGCAAGTGTAACACTGTTTTTATCGAAGGAGTGTCAAATGAAAAAGACAATTTTGCTGGTTGATGATGAGATAAATATTCTAGATATTCAAAACCGCTATCTTATACAGGCTGGTTATGACGTTTTAGTCGCCCATGATGGTAAAGAGGGATTAGAGCTTTTTAGAAAAAAATCTATCGACCTTATTATCACAGATATCATGATGCCCAATATGGACGGTTATGATTTTATCAGTGAAGTTCAGTATATCGCCCCGAATCAACCCTTCCTCTTCACAACTGCTAAGACAAGCGAACAGGATAAGATTTATGGATTAAGTTTGGGGGCAGATGATTTTATAGTCAAACCCTTTAGCCCACGCGAATTAGTTTTAAGAGTGAATAATATCTTGCGTCGCCTTAGCCGTGGGGGAGAGACAGAACAGATCGAGTTTGGTGACTTGGTAATCAACCATGTGACTCATGAGGTCCGCCTTGGGGAGCAACCTTTGGAATTGACAGTAAAATCCTTTGAACTTCTATGGGTATTGGCCAGCAATCCTGAGAGAGTCTTTTCAAAGACGGAACTTTACGAGAAGGTATGGCAAGAGGACTATGTGGATGATACCAATACACTCAATGTTCATATTCATGCTTTGAGGCAAAAATTGACCAAGTATACGAATTCAAATGCTCCTGCTATCAAAACTGTCTGGGGTTTGGGCTATAAGATGGAAAAACCAAAAGGTAGAAAATGAAATTAAAAAACTATATTTTAGTGGGTTATCTAGTGTCTACTATACTAACTATTTTGGTCGTTTTCTGGGCAGTCCAACGAATGTTGATTGATAAAAGTGAAGTTTACTTTCTAGTTGGAATGACCTTGATTGCTAGTTTCATTGGCGCTGCAGTGAGCATCTTTCTTTTGTCACCTGTTTTTTCCTCTCTGAAACATTTGAAAAAACAAGCTCAGAATATAGCAAGCAAGGATTTCAGCACAGAAATTGAAACCAAAGGCCCATTAGAATTTCAAGAGCTGGACCAGGCTTTTAATGACATGTCCCACAAATTGCAGGCTACCTTTCAATCACTTGATGAGAGCGAGCAAGAAAAGAGAATGATGATTGCGCAGCTCTCTCACGATATTAAAACTCCCATTACCTCCATTCAGGTTACTGTGGAGGGAATTCTAGATGGAGTGATTAAGGAAGAGGAGTGGCTCCACTACTTATCCACGATTGGTCGGCAAACTGATCGTCTAAACAAGCTAGTGGAGGAATTGGATGTTTTGACTCTTAATACACAACCTCAAGATACTGCTGATGAAGAAGTCGAAGAGATCTTTTTAGATCAGTTGCTGATTGAGTCAATGAGTGAATTCCAGCTCCAGATTGAACAAGAAGAGCGAGATGTTTACATTCAAGTGTCACCTGAGTCGGCGAAAATCAAGAGCCATTCTGACAAACTTTCTCGCATTCTGGTCAATTTGTTAAACAATGCCTTTAAATATTCAGAACCAGGAACCAGAATCGAGGTTCTTGCCCAATTAACAGAACAAGAGCTGACAATCAGTGTGAAAGACGAGGGGCAGGGGATTCATCCTGAGGATTTGGAAAAGATCTTTAAACGACTTTATCGTGTAGAAACTTCGCGCAATATGAAGACAGGTGGGCATGGATTAGGACTTGCGATTGCACGAGAACTAGCCCATCAGCTTGGTGGCGAAATCACAGCAGAAAGTCAGTATGGCTTAGGAAGCAAGTTTACATTCAGCCTTAGTTTGAAATAAAACCGTAAAATCCCTTTACAAATCTAGCTTTTCATGGTGCAATAGCCTTTGTGTGAAATAGCAGCAGGAAAGCATGAAGCTCGTCAACAGGTTCAGTTTATCACTATGGATATGTCTGGGGCTTATATTCCACTTGCCAAAAGGCTT
>CADFQU010000233.1 GCA_902836505.1 Streptococcaceae bacterium | reverse complement strand
TCATCATCTTCTCCTTTTATTTATAGTCCCTTTCATTATAACAAAAATCAAGCTTGCTCGTTGTTTTTCAACAGAAAAAGGGGGCTTCCTCCCCCTTTCGCTCTATTTATCATTTTCTGTCTTGTTCTTTTTCAAGGCGCGAATCGTGAACCAATAGTAAATCATCAATCCTATAACAATGATTACCGTAGGCAGAATGATAGTCATGGTAGAATTCTGAATTCCTTGCGCCAAGGTCCAGCGATGAAAGAATCCCACTACTAAGAAGGACAGAATAGGAAAGATGAAGGCACGAGCAAACTATTCTTTCCACTGCCACAGGATAAGTCCTGCACAAGCCCCTGTAATGAGGAAGGTATCCCATGGATTCGGCACTGTTAACCAAGCAAAAGCTGGCAAGAAACGGACACCCACTATCTCACTAGCGAAATAGAATCCTAGAACGAAAACGACTGCTACATAAATTGCTTTTTTTGACTTCTCTTCTGCAAAAATAAGGCGACGAAGGAGATAGAATAGTAACCCAACGACTAAAATACCTAAAATACTATCCGTTAGATAGACGAGTGGCTTGAGAACCAGGACTGCTTGCGAAGCAAAATCACTTAAGAGGCGATAAAAAATCACAATTCCTGAGACGATTGCACCATACTTCAGAACGGAGCGCGTGGATTCTTTGGGCATATTCTCTAGGATTTGGTCTGCCATTCCCTTTGGATCCTGTCCAAAATAGTCCTTCGCCGTCAATCCATCTCCGCTTGCTTGCGAAAAATCTAGCGCTAGATTATAGACCTGCTCTCTCAAAGCCTTCTCCTCATATAAGAAACCGGCAAAATTGAAATAATCCCAGAGATCTTGGAAATAAGCTTGATCCTCCTGGCTAAAGGTTTGAACCAAATCCTGCGTTTCTTCATAATAAATAGCAGATGTCATGATGTTTCCCCCTTTCTTTGGAGACGAAATACAATGAAGGACAAGACCAGTCCTATCAGAGGGAGTAGCCAGCGTAATGAATTGGCTGTTCCTGGATTCACTAAGCGAACACAGCATCCAGTTACAAAGAAAGTAACCCCCATGACCAGTAGGCTAACAGCGAGCCGTCCCTGATTTCTATAGGTCATGATCGTAAATCCAAGAAGAACCAGAAAAGTCAGAACAATCGCCCAACCATCTGGCAAAAGGATACTTCGATTCAGACTCAAATGGTCAGAAAATACTCGCTCTATCCTAGGAGACAAGGTCAGACTGATTATACTGATGATAAGAGCCCAAGGCCACTTGATTTCCCCATAGCTCTGTTTGGACCAAAGCCACATCATGAATTGACTGAACACTACGAAAATGAGTAGATCTAGCAGATATGTTAAGGGAGCAATCACCAGTGGCATCATCCAGGCAAAATCCATTACAAACCGCATGCCAACGAAAATCGTTCCAAGAATCAAGAATAACCTCACATAAGAACCTAGCCTGCGTCTAGGTAACTCCGAGAGAACTTGGTCCATCATTGCCCTTGGATCCTTTCCGTAGTAGTCCATCGCACCAATCCCGTCTCGCTCAGCAACCTTTAAATCGCAAACCATATTGTAGAGCTGTTCACCCAGTAGCTCATCATCATAAAAAAAGGACTTCACTCCGATATAGGCCACCATTTTTTTCACATAGGCTTGATTCTCCTTGTTTAGATGATTCAGTTCATCGGACATTTTTTCTGTATAATCTTCGATCATTCTTCCCCCTCCTTTTTCACGCGTTCTACTTTAATGACCAGATCCTGCCACTGGTTCCAAAATTCCTCTAGTCGCTCTCTTCCTTCCTTGGTTAGAGAGAAATATTTACGATCAGGTCCATCCGGGGAGGGCCTCATTTCTCCTATTATGACTCCCTGCTTCTCTAGCTTCTGAAGCAAGGGATAAACGGTCCCAGCAACAATCTTATCAAAGCCGGTTTCCTTGAGGCTCTGGATCAATTCATAGCCATAGATAGATTTCTTTGAAATAATTTCTAGAACACAACCTTCCAGAACACCCTTTAGCAATTGCGACTCTTTCATACTTCTCCCCCTTTCTATACAGGCCTCTTTTAGCTAGTTTGTTTTACATACTAGTCTTTTCATCATTAGTATACTCCACTCAAGCTAGTTTGTAAAGCATAATAGTGAAAATATTGGATAAAACTCAATAATTCCGAAAATCATGACTAAATATACAATTAATTTCAAAAAACAATTGCTTTTTATAAAAAAAGGTGTATAATAATACAAAATCTTTATTAAAGGAGATAAGTGATGAAAAAATCTAAACTAGCTTTCCTAGCAGGTGTCACGGTTGCTTCAGCCCTGTTCCTTGCTTCATGTGGATCATCTTCAAAATCTTCTCAGACAAACACCTACTCATACGTGTTTAGCACTGATCCAGATTCTTTGAACTACCTCCTTTCAAACCGTTCTACAACAAGTGACGTTACAACTAACTTGGTTG
>CADFQU010000232.1 GCA_902836505.1 Streptococcaceae bacterium | reverse complement strand
ATATTTTCATCATCTTCTACGATCTATCGAAACCTTCCTTATATCGGAGTGTTGAAAGAAGAAGTGTATTCAAAATAGAGGAAACTAGATGAAAAATAACAAAAACAATGGTTTTGTTCGAAATCCTTTTCTGTACTTATTGATTATAGTGGCTGCTGTTACAGGTTTTCAGTATTTCTTTGCTGGAAACAGTATCGGACAAAGCCAACAAATCAATTATACAGAATTGGTAAAAGAGCTTAAATCAGACAATGTCAAGGAAATTAGCTACCAGCCGAACGGTAGTGTCATTGAAATTTCTGGTACCTATAACAAAGCAAAAACCAGCAAGGATGATACAGGGGTTCAATTTTTTACTCCAAGTCCAAGTAAGGTCACTCGCTTCACGAGTGTGATCTTACCGTCTGATTTGACGGTTCAAGAACTACAAAACTTAGCATCCGAACATAAGGCTGACATCACTATTAAACGAGAAAGCTCAAGTGGAATGTGGATTACCATTCTGACTTCAATCGTACCCTTTGTGATTGTCATGTTCTTCTTCTTCTCCATGATGAATCAAGGTGGAGGCGGAGGTGCCCGCGGTGCTATGAACTTTGGTCGTAACAAAGCGCGTGCTACCAATAAAGAAGATATCAAGGTTCGTTTTTCAGATGTAGCAGGGGCTGAAGAAGAAAAACAAGAACTCGTTGAAGTGGTTGAATTCTTAAAAGATCCAAAACGCTTTACAAAATTGGGTGCTCGTATCCCAGCAGGTGTCCTTCTCGAAGGCCCTCCAGGAACTGGTAAAACATTACTTGCTAAGGCAGTTGCAGGAGAAGCCGGAGTACCATTCTTCAGTATTTCAGGATCTGACTTCGTTGAAATGTTTGTCGGTGTCGGTGCAAGCCGGGTTCGTTCTCTATTTGAAGATGCCAAAAAAGCAGCACCAGCCATTATCTTTATCGATGAGATCGATGCTGTTGGACGTCAACGAGGAGTCGGTCTTGGTGGAGGAAATGATGAGCGGGAACAAACCCTTAACCAACTCTTGATTGAGATGGATGGTTTTGAAGGAAACGAAGGTATCATCGTGATCGCAGCCACTAACCGTTCCGATGTTCTAGATCCAGCCCTTCTTCGTCCAGGTCGTTTTGACCGGAAGGTTTTAGTTGGTCGTCCAGATGTAAAAGGACGAGAAGCTATCTTGCGTGTCCATGCTAAAAATAAACCATTAGCCAAAGATGTCGACTTGAAACTAGTTGCCCAACAAACACCAGGATTTGTTGGAGCGGATCTTGAAAATGTCTTAAACGAAGCTGCTCTGGTAGCGGCTCGTCGCAATAAGAAGGTTATTGACGCCTCTGATATTGATGAAGCAGAAGACCGTGTGATTGCTGGTCCTTCTAAGAAAGACCGAACAGTTTCTCAAAAGGAACGCGAATTGGTTGCTTATCATGAAGCAGGTCATACTATTGTTGGTTTAGTCTTATCTAATGCTCGTGTTGTTCACAAGGTGACCATCGTTCCACGTGGACGTGCTGGTGGTTATATGATTGCTCTTCCAAAAGAAGACCAAATGCTTCTTTCTAAAGAAGATATGAAAGAACAATTGGCTGGATTGATGGGGGGACGTGTTGCAGAAGAAATCATCTTCAACGTTCAAACCACAGGGGCTTCTAATGACTTTGAGCAAGCGACCCAAATGGCGCGTGCCATGGTAACGGAATATGGAATGAGTGAAAAACTTGGTCCAGTTCAATACGAAGGTAACCATGCTATGTTTGGAGCTCAAACGACTCAAAAATTCATTTCAGAGCAAACAGCTTATGAAATCGATGAAGAAGTAAGAAGTCTTTTGAATGAAGCTCGCAATAAAGCAGCTGAAATCATCCAGAACAATCGTGAAACCCACAAGTTGATTGCAGAAGCCTTGTTGAAATACGAAACATTGGACAGTGTTCAAATCAAGTCATTGTATGAAACAGGTAAAATGCCAGAAGATACTGATTTAGAATTAGAAAAAGAATCTAAACCATTATCTTATGAAGAAATTAAATCTAAAATGGAAGAAAATAAGTAATAAACTCTATAGTCTTCTAAAGTATTTAGAAGGAACCGAAAATTTCGGCTCTTCAGATTGAAGATAAAGTCTTCTATAAACTTTCCTTAGGTGAGATCGGACGTCAGTGAACTTCTAAGAAGTTCCATGACTAATTATTGAGCCTAAGGTCTCAATAATTCCGAGTGCCTGAAACAATTGTGTTTCAGGCATTTTTCTCACAGCGGAAAGTTTTTCATATTCTTAAATGATTAAAAAATAAAAGTCAATTTTTGAAAATCATCCCGCTGTTTTATGTAAAACAATAGTTTGTCTACATTCAAGGGAGCCGAAAATTTCGGCTCTTTTTTTCAAAAAAGTGTTGACAGATGAAAATGAACTGATATAATAGATTACGTTGTAAAAATGGTCCGTTGGTCAAGGGGTTAAGACACCGCCTTTTCACGGCGGTAACACGGG
>CADFQU010000231.1 GCA_902836505.1 Streptococcaceae bacterium | reverse complement strand
ATAGGCTTGTTCTTCCTCTGACTGAAGCTGGTAGAAAACCTGAAAAGTACGGCTACCTGACTTGGCACGAAAGGATAAAGCATCTCCATTCACCTTGATGGTATCCGGCAAAAGCTGAATGACCCTTGGGACCCTATGATTCCTTGACTCTTGTTTTCCCTGTTCGATCCGGAAAGCAAAACAAAGGGCAAAGAGGGAAATAAAACCTATGAGGCACAGAAATCGTTTGCCATCGTAGCGTCTCCTAAACAAGATGAAGAAAGTCAGAAGGAAGATCGAAGCAAGCCAGTGTCCCGTGTACATCCAATAATATAGAGCCAAAACCGGCAGGGTGAGATGAAATGGATGAATGTTGAGACTTCTAATCCACTGTAACATGCTCTTTTAACTTTTCTAGCGTCTTTTGGCCAATCCCAGAAACATTTTTCAGTTCATCAACAGACTGAAATTTTCCTTTTTCCTCACGATAAGCAATGATATCTTGAGCTCGCTTTTGACCTATCCCAGAAATCGTCTGTAGTTCTGCTTCTGTTGCCGTATTGAGATTGACCTTTCCATCTTTTGACTGCTTTTCACCACCTGTCGTCCCAGCAGATGCGGACGCAACAGGCGCTAGCTCCTCTCCATTCTTAGCAACATAGACGATGGACTCATCCTCTAATTTTTGCGCTAAGTTGACGGATTGGCTGTTGGCTTCGTCTGTCATTCCTCCTGCTTTTTGGACCGCATCATAGACCCGGCTCCCCACTGGAAGTTCGTAGACCCCTGCTTGTCTGACAGCTCCCTTCACATCCACCATGATTTTCTCTTGGGAGGACTCCATCTTTTCCTCACTCCTCTGCTGAGAGCTGGAAGAGAGGCTTGTGTCTTCCTTAGAAGAAGTCTCCTGATCCACTATTTCTAACTGGGAAATGACAGTTTCCGGTTCTTGTGGGGGCTGCTTAGGCCAAAAGAGAAATAGTCCTCCAATTATCAAGCCCACAGCAACCAAGCCTAAAAATATTTTATATTCCTTGATCTTCTCAATCCACATCTCCATAAATACCCATTTTATTTTTATTATTCGTAAAAAATCGAATAAATAAAAAAAAAGAAAGTCAAAAATCACATGATTTTTGACTTTCTTGTTCCCAAGAAAACTCATTAGTCCTTCCGATGCTTGTCTGGATCCCAAACGAAACTTGCGATATAACTAAACAAGAGGGTCAGTAGAGCGACCACCAAGACAAATGGCAACAGTAAAAACTTCAACAAACGGATGAGGATAAAAGGTTTACGATCATTGCGAAGTGATTGAGATTCCGCATCTAAGCGATCAAACTCAGCCTGGATACGTCTTGCAACTTCTTCCACGCCCTCATCATTCATCTTTGCAATATCAGAAATATCAATGGGATGCCCAAAGTTCATGTCAATCCGTTCACAAGTAGCTAAGCCTTTCAGGGTCATTGGACCCGTATAAGTGACAGGCATAATGCGCACCTTGGCCATCTTAGCAATCACAGCAACACCACCCTTAACATCCTGAGAATGGCGGCTTCCACTTGGAAACATAATCAAGGAACGCTTACTTTTTTTGAGCATATTCACTGGGTATTTAATCGCAGCAGCACCTGGATTTTCACGGTCAATTGGGAAAGCCCCGCACATGCGAATCCACCAGCCAAAAATCCGATTGGTAAAGAGTTCTTTCTTAGCCATAAAGACAAATTGCTTGGGCTTGGTCGCAAAGGCCATGTAGACAGGATCCCACCAAGTTCGATGAGGAGCTACGAGAATATAATTTTCTTCTTGACTAGGAATCAGTTCCTTATGATGGTAATGAGCATTTCCATTCAGAACCCATAAAATAAAGGTCACTAAGCCACGTAAATAGGTATAAAACATGCTTTCTCCTTTGATAATTCTCTTGTTTATCCATTATACCTTATCCTTCTCTTCCCCGCAAATCTTTTCAAAAACTTGATGACTCAACAAACCGACTGCACCTAGTCTTTTTCTTAAAAAAATGATATGATGTTTTTATGGAAATGAATGAATTAAAGGGATTAACCCATGAAGAGGTCCGCAAAAAAATACAGCGTGGCCAAACCAACGAATTTAAAGCGAATACCAGTACCAGTACCTGGCAAATCATCAAGCGCAATGTCTTCACCTTGTTTAATGCTTTGAACTTTGTGATCGCCCTCGCTTTGGCTGCGGTACAAGCCTGGAGCAACCTGGTCTTTTTTGCAGTCATCTGCTTTAATGCCTTATCCGGAATTGCCACAGAGCTCCGCGCTAAACGGATGATTGATAAATTGAATTTGATGAGTAAGGAGCTCGTTACTGTCATCCGATCGGGGGAAGAAGAAAGCATTGATCCAGAGGAAATTGTCCTTGGCGACCTGATTAAGTTATCTGCTGGAGACCAAATTCCAAGTGATGCCCTCGTTCAAAAGGGAGTTGCTGAAGCCAACGAAGCCATGCTGACGGGAGAAAGTGACTTGGTTCTCAAGGAAGAGGGGGATGAACTT
>CADFQU010000230.1 GCA_902836505.1 Streptococcaceae bacterium | reverse complement strand
GTAAACTCTCTGTTTTAGGACCATTGACCATTCCAGCAATCGCTTGAGCTTTTGATTCGCCATATGCAAAGAGAATAATGGACTTGGCAGCGAGAATGTTTGCAATCCCCATTGAAATGGCTTGAGTCGGAACATCTTCAATTTTTTCAAAGAAGCGAGAGTTGGCTTCAATCGTTGATTGATCCAAATGGACCAAATGCGTTTGGCTGTCAAATGGGGTTCCTGGTTCGTTAAAACCAATGTGGCCGTTGCGACCAATCCCTAGAATTTGCAGATCTACTGGATTTTGGGCCAAAATTTCATTGTAATGCGCTGTTTCTTCTTCTGCAGTATCTTCATTTCCTTTTGGAAGATAGCTAACTTTAAAAGGTTTCACATTGAATAAATTTTCCTGCATAAAGTAACGATAGGATTGAGGATCTTCACCCGTCAAGCCGACATACTCATCCAAGTTGACACTGACCATGTCTGAAAAATCCAAGTCACTTTCTCGAATCAATTTATAAAATTCAAGTGGACTGCTTCCAGTCGCAAGCCCCAGAGTTTTCGCACCTTGTTCTAACTTTTCTTTTAACAGGTCAAAAGCAACCTGTCCTCCTTCGATTTGATTGGCTACTTCAATAACTTTCATGATGAAACCTCCGCTTATTTCTTATATTCATTATATGGTATAGACCAATTTTTGTCAAGCGCTTTCTTCATGCTAGATAAGGAATTTTTCACTTCTCTCCGTCAAAATTCAGCTAGTCATTTCCTTTGTTTCACTCTTATTTCATGATATAATGGGGAAGGTTAAATGTAAGAAATAGAAGAATTTAGAAACAAGGAGAGACCATGAATACAAACGACTTTGATTTCCACCTCCCTGAGGAGTTAATTGCACAAACTCCTCTAGAAAAGCGCGATGCCTCCAAGCTACTGATCCTCAATCGCCAAACAGGTCAGATGGAAGACCAGCATTTTGATGCCATTATCAATGAGTTAGAACCAGGGGATGCTTTGGTGATGAACAATACCCGTGTCCTTCCTGCTCGTCTCCATGGGGTCAAACCAGATACAGGGGGACATGTGGAGCTTCTCCTCTTAAAAAATATCGAGGGCGATCAATGGGAGGTTCTTGCTAAACCTGCCAAACGTCTCAAAGAGGGTGGAATTGTCAGTTTTGGAGATGGACGTCTCCAAGCGACTCTCATCAAGAAATTGGAACACGGAGGCTGTATCGTAGAGTTTTCTTATCAAGGGATTTTCCTTGAAGTCCTGGAAAGCCTAGGAGAAATGCCTCTACCACCATACATCCATGAAAAATTAGAAGATCAGGAACGCTACCAGACGGTCTATGCCAAAGAAAATGGATCTGCCGCCGCTCCAACTGCTGGCCTCCATTTTACACCTGAGCTGTTACAAAAAATTGAAGACAAAGGTGTTCACTTGGTTTATCTAACCCTCCATGTCGGACTTGGTACCTTCCGTCCAGTATCCGTTGATGATGTAGACCAGCATGAGATGCACTCTGAGTTTTATCAACTTTCTGAAGAAGCTGCCCAAACTCTTCGACAAGTTAAAGCGAGCGGTCACCGCATCGTAGCCGTTGGGACTACTTCTATCCGAACTTTAGAAACAATTGGAAATAAGTTTAATGGAGAGGTACAAGCCGACTCTGGTTGGACCAATATCTTTATCAAACCAGGCTATCAGTGGCAAGTTGTCGACGCCTTTTCAACCAACTTCCACCTACCAAAATCAACCTTAGTCATGCTCGTTTCTGCCTTCGCAGGTCGGGAATTTACTCTAGAAGCTTATCAGCACGCTATTGACCAAGGCTATCGTTTCTTTAGCTTTGGAGACGCTATGTTTATTAAATAAGGAGATTCCTTTATGAATAAGATCGAAAGTCGCCACCGCCTGATCCGGTCCATTATTTCAGAAAAAAAGATTCGGACCCAGCAGGAATTACAGGACAGCCTGGAAGCTAACGGTATCATCGTGACCCAGTCAACCCTCTCAAGAGATGTCAAATCCTTGAATCTGGTAAAAATTAATGAGGGGGATACTTCTTACTATGCTATTAATAGTATCGCTCCATCCCGCTGGGAAAACCGACTTCGTTTTTATATGGAGGATGCCCTCGTCATGCTTCGTCCTGTCCAAAACCAAGTGGTGGTAAAAACTCTACCTGGACTGGCTCAGTCTTTCGGTGCTATCTTAGATGCCCTAGAATTATCACAAATTGTTGCAACCGTCTGCGGGGACGACGTCTGCCTCATCATCTGTGAAGACAATCAGGGAGCCTTGGACTGCTTTGAAAAATTGAAAGAATTCACTCCTCCCTTCTTCTTTAGCAAATAAAAAGTTTGGAAACTTGGTTTCCAAACTTTTAAAATGTAGACAAACGCCAAAAATAACGTTTGTCTACGTTCTGAGCAACAACTGAAATAGTTGTTGCTTTTTATATTTTGTTTAACCTGAGCTAGTAGTGATTGGTCAAACCACCACAAATAGTATCCTCATCAACAATCCTTTCTATCCACTAACTTTTGGAT
>CADFQU010000229.1 GCA_902836505.1 Streptococcaceae bacterium | reverse complement strand
AGTGTGAACTCTTCTCTCGAGACCACTTGTGCATATTGAGCAATCAGTCTAAAAATATCTGTTCGATCAGGTTCATCGGCTAATTTATAATAGAGACCACCCTTCTCTTTTACTTTGATCAGACCAATTTCTCGTAGGTCTCTGGATAAGGTTGTCTGGGTCACTCCCGCCCCTCGCTGATCTAAACGGTCTTGAATTTCTTTTTGCGTCGATAACTTCTCATTTTGGATAATTTCTCGAATCAAAAGCTGACGTTCATCTTTTTTCATTTTTGCTCCACTTTTGAATAATTATACTTTGATTATACCAAAAAGTTTGAAGAAAGGCCGAATTTTGTGATAGAATAGTAACAAAAGACCAAAGGAGCTACTATGAATCATAAAGAACTTATTGCAAGTGAATTGGCAAAAGTCATCGAAGGCTTAGACCAAGAAACTATCTTAAATTTACTAGAGCAACCAAAATCTTCAGACCTCGGAGATATCGCCTTTCCTGCCTTTTCTTTGGCTAAAATCGAACGCAAAGCTCCTCAAGCGATTGCTGCTGATATTGCGGAAAAAATCGATGCCTCTCACTTTGAAAAAGTCGTTGCTACTGGTCCTTACGTAAACTTCTTCTTAGATAAATCACAAATCTCTGACCAAGTCATCAAATCTGTTATCCAAGCGGGGGCTGACTATGGACAACAAGAAGAAGGGCAAGGAGCGAACGTTACCATCGACCTTTCTAGTCCAAACATCGCAAAACCTTTCTCAGTTGGTCATTTACGTTCAACCGTTATCGGGGATGCTCTTTCAAACATCTTCCGCAAAATGGGTTACAACACGATTAAAATCAACCACTTAGGAGACTGGGGCAAACAGTTCGGTCTCTTGATGGTCGCTTATAAAAAATGGGGTAGCAAGGAAGCTGTCGAAGCCAACCCAATCGATGAATTGCTAAAACTTTACGTTCGTATCAATGCTGAAATTGAAAACGATCCTGAGCTTGATGAAGAAGGACGTCTCTGGTTCAAGAAATTGGAAGATGGAGATCCAGAAGCGACTGAATTGTGGCAATGGTTCCGTGACGAGAGTTTGGTGGAATTCAACCGTATCTACAAACTACTCGGTGTTGAGTTTGATAGCTTAAACGGAGAAGCTTTCTACAATGACAAGATGGATGAAGCTGTCCAAATCCTTGAAGAAAAAGGCTTGTTGAAAGAGTCTAAAGGGGCTAGCATCGTTGAGTTGGATGATGTCAACCTTCCACCAGCTATGATTAAGAAATCAGACGGTGCCACTCTTTATATCACTCGTGATATCGCAACCGCTATCTACCGTGCACGGACCTACAACTTTGTGAAAAACATCTACGCCGTAGGTCAAGAACAATCCAACCACTTCCGTCAGTTGAAAGCTGTTTTGAAGAAAATGGGATTTGAGTGGAGCGACGATATGATCCACGTTGACTTTGGTTTAGTCACAAAGAACCGCCAAAAATTGTCAACTCGTAAAGGAAATATCATCCTACTCGAACCAACTCTTCAAGAAGCTATCTCTCGCGCCAAAGCTCAGATCGAAGAGAAGAATCCTGAACTTGAAAACAAGGAAGAAGTGGCACGTGCAGTAGGTGTTGGTGCGGTTAAATTCTACGATTTGAAGACAGACCGTCGCAACGGGTATGACTTTGACCTCGAAGCCATGGTATCCTTTGAGGGGGAAACTGGACCTTACGTTCAATACGCATACGCTCGTATCCAATCCATCCTTCGCAAAGCTAACTTCACTCCATCAACAGATGCAACTTACAGCTTGAACGATCCAGAAAGCTGGGAAATCATCAAACTTCTCCAAGACTTCTCTCGTGTCGTGAAACGTGCCGCTGAAAACTATGATCCATCCTTGATCGCAAAATATGCCATCAACTTGGCTCAAGCCTTCAACAAGTACTATGCTCATACTCGTATCTTGGATGAAAGCCCAGAACGCGATAGCCGTCTTGCTCTTAGCTACTCAACAGCAGTTGTTTTGAAAGAAGCACTTCGTCTATTGGGTGTCGATGCACCTGAGAAAATGTAATTTCTTCCTTACTTTTTGATAGGAAACCATCTCTTATAGGGGTGAGAGGAATCGCTAAATAAACCTTATTTAGTTCCATCTCACTCCTTTTTTCATTCTAAATACACCTATATTTTTAGGGATTATCGTTTCCCTTCCCTTTATCCATTATCTTATCCTCTGGAGAACCCTATGAATCAAACTGTTTACATCCTTATTTTAGTTAGTCTGCTCATTCTCTTTTTAATCAATAAATACGAGAAAGAAAAACTGCAAAAGATTTTACAAGAGCAACTCTTAAAAGATGAAACCTTCAAAGCAAGCATCAAGGAACAAATCCAAACGACGGAGAACATCAACGATGTTATCCACGCCATCAACAAGGACTATCGCCTCGGCCTCTTACTTTCGAAAGAAATCACAGATCAATTAAAATAAGCAACAAAAAAGGAGGCTGGGACAAAAGTCCTAGCCTCTCAATTGTCTTTGGATTGTCGAGCA
>CADFQU010000228.1 GCA_902836505.1 Streptococcaceae bacterium | reverse complement strand
AAGAAATAGCAGTTCATAGATTTGCGAGAGAAGGTGGAGTTGGTAGTGCGAGGTCATCTTTGAAGCCTCTGCCTTGTGGACGAGTTGCTCCATAAACTGGCCGATCCGCTCTGTGTCCACTTCATTTTTCTTTAGAAAGCCTTTTGCATGAAGAGTTGAAAAACGCATGAAATCACTCACTTTGGTGCCACTGAAGCCAATCCAGTAATAGGACCAAGGATCTTCGGCGTCTGCCTGGTAGTAGGTCACTTTATTTTTTGGAAGAAGGAAGAGATCTCCAGCTTCTAAGTGGATTTCTTTTTTATTGATATGAAAGACACCTTTTCCCTTAGTGATAAAATGCAGAACAAAATTGTCACGGACGCTAGGTCCGAATTCGTAGTTCTTGGGGCAATCTTCGTAGCCATAAAAATCAAGGGCTAGATCAATGGTGTCGGTTTGGTATTCAGAAAATACTAACATAGCTGAACCTCCTACCTAACATTTTACCATATGTGCCCAACAAAATTCTATTTTCGAAAGCGTTTACATCAAGTAAAATAAAGACATGTGAAAAAAGAAAGATATTGGAACTGCATTTAAAAACACATAGTGATATTTTGTAGGAACCAAGGGGAGGAAGATATGGCAATTCGTATTGAGCAGAATTTGTTCTATATAGAGAGTAAAGGACTGAGTCTCATCCTTGAAAATCGCGATGGCTATGTGATGCTCAAGCATCTGGGGCGCCCAATTCCGTCCTATCATTTTTCCAATACGGTGCATGAGAAGGACCATGCTTTCTCTGGAAATCCAACACCTGACAATCGGACCTTTAGCTTGGATAGCCAGCGACAGGTCTTGGGACAGCACGGGCTAGGAGATTTTCGAAAACCGTCTATTCAGATCCAACACGGTGTTACAGAAGTGACAGATTTCCTTTATGTTGGAGCCAACATCTATTCTGGTAGTGTCGAGGCGACCGGTCTTCCGAACCCTCACTCAGTAGATCAGGCTGAAACCTTGGCCTTGGTTTTTGAAGATGATCAAGCGGCCCTTCGTTTGACCCTCTACTACACCGCCTACGAGGATTGGGCAACCATCACTAGCTTCTCAAAGATTGAAAACTGTAGTGATGAAACGGTTGTGATCCACAAGGCTCTTAGTGTGTTGGCCGATGTCCCAGCAGGTGACTACGATGTCATCACCCTGCAAGGAGCCTATGCGAGAGAAAAAACAGTTCGCCGTCAGCAAGTGGAGCAAGGAATCTTCTCCATCAGCTCCAACCGTGGTGCTTCTGGACACGCCCAGACCCCAGCTCTTATTCTTGCAGATCATGAAGTGACTGAAGATGCGGGCTCTGCTCTGGCCTTCCAACTGCTCTACAGTGGGAATTTTGAAGGATTTGTTCAAAAGAATCAACTCAATGAAGTTCGGGTTGGATTGGGGATCAATCCTGAAAACTTCGCTTGGGAATTGGAACCAAATCAGAGCTTTGATACGCCAGTAGCAATGATTACATACTCCCATAAGGGATTGACCGGTCTCAGTCAAGAGAGTCAAGCATTTGTCCAAAACCATATCATTCCTAGCCAGTTTGCCCATAAAGAACGTCCAATTCTTATCAACAACTGGGAAGCGACCTACTTTGATTTCAAAAAAGACAAATTATTGGAGCTAGCAGACGAAGCTCAAAAAGTGGGCATCGAACTCTTTGTTCTTGATGATGGTTGGTTTGGCAATCGCTATGATGACAATCGGGCCCTCGGTGATTGGACCGTCAATGAAGAAAAATTAGTTGGAAGTCTAGCAGAATTGATCCAAGGTATCCATGACAAGGGACTTCAATTTGGCCTTTGGGTGGAGCCAGAAATGATTTCTGTTGATAGCGACCTTTATCGGGCTCATCCGGACTGGGCTATTCAAGTCCCAGGCTATGAACACACCTATTCACGGAATCAACTGGTCCTCGATTTTGCAAATAGAAAAGTGGTAGCTTATATTAAGCAGGTCTTGGATGACTTGCTTGCAAACCATGAGATCGACTATATCAAATGGGATATGAACCGCAATATCACCAAGCTTGGAAATGGGAAAACCTACCTTGAAACCAAGATGCAATCCCATGCTTATATCTTAGGTCTCTATGAAGTGGTTTCGTACTTGACGGAGAAATACGAGCACATCCTCTTTGAGTCTTGCTCAGGTGGTGGTGGTCGCAATGACCTGGGTATGATGCGTTACTTCCCGCAGGTCTGGGCAAGTGATAATACGGATGCCATGGCCAGACTTCCCATCCAGTATGGATCTAGTTATCTCTATCCAACTATCTCCATGGGAGCTCACGTATCAGCGGTGCCAAATCACCAGATGGGGCGGGTCACACCGCTTGAAACGCGTGGGCATGTAGCCATGATGGGAAATCTTGGCTATGAATTGGATCTGACCAGCCTTTCTCAAGAAGAGTTGGCTACCATCGCAGCTCAAGTCGCTCACTACAAAACAATTCGACCAGTTGTCCAATTCGGACAACACTACCGCTTAATGAACCCTAGTCAAGGTGCCAATCAAGCAG
>CADFQU010000227.1 GCA_902836505.1 Streptococcaceae bacterium | reverse complement strand
CATCTTCAAGGCAAATTGAAAAGGGAGTCTAACTCCCTTTTCTCTTACAAACCTAAGTCCGAGTAGGGTTTCCGATAGCCCACTTGAACAATTTTCCCATCCTTCACTAATAGTGGGCGTTTGATTAGCATGCCATCGCTAGCCAAAAGGTCTGCCGCTTCTTCTATGGAAAGCTGGTCCACCTTGTCTTTCAAGCCCAATTCCCGATACTTCATCCCACTCGTATTAAAGAATGATTTGATTGGTAGGGAAGATTCCGTCATCCAGGTTTGCAATTGCTCACTGGTCGGGGTATCTACCACGATATCTTGGCTATCAAACTCACAGCCTAAACTCGTTAACTCTGATTTCGCCTTGCGGCAAGTCGAACATTTTGGGTATTCAATAAATGATAACATTTTTTCTCCTTATTCTTTCCAAGGTATGGCCTCATGATTCAACAGCCAACGTTTGCGGTCTAATCCAGCCGCATAGCCAGTCAATTTATTCTCCATCCCCAGCACTCGGTGACACGGGATGAGAAGGAGTAAGGGATTCCGACCTACTGCTTGACCGATGGCTTGGGCCGATTTGCAAGACAGGGCTTGAGCAATCTCTCCGTAAGTCCTACTTTCCCCATAAGGAATCTGAGCTAGATAGGCCCAAACTCTTTGTTGAAAGTCTGTCCCTTGAGGAAATAGGGGAAAGGGCATAGAAGGATTTTCCCCTATAAAGTATCGATCCAGCCATTCAAAGACAGCTTCATGAAGAGGCTGAAAAGCTGCTTCGATATGCTCAAGCCCCTGTTCACAATTAGCTTGGTCACAAAACCAGATCCCAACTAGGCTTTCCTCATCCACCACAACAGATAGAGGCCCCAAGGGACTCTGATAGAGTTGTCGATAGTACCTAGTCATTTTGAGATTGTTCTGCACGGTAGTCCCATCGATCGTCTTCACTGATCACTTGGAAGAGACTCGTTTCTGCCTTTCGCTTAATCTTCTGATAAGCAAGACGAACACCATCAATTGGTACCTTCCCACAGTAATGGAAGCCTAACTTCTCTAAAAGATGCTGCATGACCTTGTTGTCAGGATGGGTATCACAGCGAAAGTCTGGACCTTTCTCTCCTTCGATCAAACCTTGAAGGAAAGTTTGGGCTACGCCTCGACCTGTGGCTTCTTTGGCAACAGCGACCCGGTGAAAACTGATATAGAGATAGTTATCATGTTCCCATTTTCCATCATAAATGTCATTATAGGCAGCTTCATTTCCCTTGTGGAGAGCAGCATAGGCTACGACTTCTTGATTCTCTACAGCCACATAACCACGGCTTTCTAAGATATCCTCAAAAATGATTTCTTGATCCGGATAACCATCCTGCCATTGGTCCACGCTAGCTGCCGCTAAGCTATCCTTGCCATCTTGAATGATTTCCATAATCCGATTGATTTCATTGGGATAGGCCATTCTAATTTCCATCAGACTCTCCTCTTTCTTCCTCTTGGTGGTAACGGGCATAAAGATCACTCTTTTGCAGCCCAAATTGTTTGGCAACCTGTTTGATTGCCTGATTTTTTTTCATGCCAGACTGGACCAGAAGATCAATCTCTTGGATCAAATCCACTTCTTCTAGATTTGCCTCCTGCTCACTGGCCCCCTCCACAATCAAGAGACACTCTCCCTTAAGGGGATTTTCCTCTAGGTAAGCTACTAACTCCGCAATGGTGCCTCGCGTGTACTCTTCATAGATTTTGGTCAGTTCTCGGACTAGCACAACTGGACGGTCCCCATAGACAGCCAACATATTTTGAAGCGTCGCACGTACCCGGTGCGGTGACTCATAAAAGATTTGGGTCTCAGGATAGTCTCGTTTCTCTTGGAAAAAAGCCTTTTGCTGCCCTTCTTTTCGAGGGAGAAATCCATAAAAGATATGAGGCTGGGGAGCCAAGCCACTCGCAATTAGACCCGTAATCCCGGCGCTCGGACCAGGAACCGCCACAACGGGAATCTCTCGCTCAATGGCTGCCTTGACCAAGTCATGACCTGGATCCGAAATACTTGGCAATCCAGCATCCGACACCTGGGCCAGGTCCTTTCCAGACTCTAAATGAGCTAGCAAATCAGGGATTTTCTCCATAGCATTGTGCTCGTGAAAGCTAGTTTGTGGAGTAGAAATCTCAAAATACTTAAGCAGAAGCCCTGTATTGCGTGTATCTTCTGCCGCTATCAGATCCACCTCTTTTAGAGTTTGGATCATGCGGTAGCTCATGTCATCCCGATTGCCAATTGGGGTTGGCACTAAAAAGAGAGTCCCTGTCGCTTTATCCCCTTTAAAACTTCGTTGAATCTGCATGTTTACTCCCTAAATAACAATTCATCACAGAAAATACACTCTTCATCATTTTCACGACGTTGACCATAGGAGTCTGTACAAACATGAAATCCATCATTGTAAATTCTTTGTAAATTTTCACGACCATTGCGATGGAATTTAGGGGAGCTGGTTTTCTCCACTTCTCCTAACCGTTCTCTCAATTTATAATTTTCAAGACGGAGAGCAGTGTTTTCCTCAACAATCAGTCTGAGATT
>CADFQU010000226.1 GCA_902836505.1 Streptococcaceae bacterium | reverse complement strand
TTTTGCTACTGATCGTTCGTAAATCATACTTCAGGTCTGATGTGATAACAAGCAAGCATCTCACCTAAGAGCAAAAAAATAGACTATCTATAGATAGTCTATCACAAAATAAATCAGCGACCAAATAGTTAATTTTTATGGAAATCTTTAGATTTCTTTATCACTAAAAGGTTTGGCGTTTTGCCTTTCTTTCTGCTCGACCGCGAGCGCGGTTCTCAGCTCGCTTGGCTTTGCGACGTTTCTCGTCCACGGCCCATTTGATTTTTTTCTTGTAGCCTGGTTTGATTTTTTTCTTTTTCTTCTTGACCAAGCCAATCATCTCAATATCGAGTTTTTCTTGGCGTTTTTCACGATTAGCCCGGCGATCCCGGTCGTAGGTATCTTCGATAGCTCCAGCCTTCAAAACCTTAGGGACAAACTGGATGCCCAATTTTTCAAGCTCCCGAATGTCTGAGTCATCACTCGGTTGATAGAGGGTGATGGCTGTACCAGGAAGACCATTCCGGCCAGTCCGGCCAACGCGGTGAACAAAGAAGGACAAGTCTTGTGGAATGGCATCGTTGATGACATGACTGACCCCTTCAATATCAATCCCACGTGCTGCCAAGTCTGTCGCCACGATATATTCAAAATCCAGGTTTTTGACTTGGTTCATGATTCGCTTGCGCTCCCGTGGAGGAACCCCCCCATGGATTTTAGCGACCTTGAGCCCCTTCTCTACTAGAAAAGCATGCAAATCGTCAGCTCTGTCCTTGGTATTCACAAAAATCATTGCCAGATAAGGTTGAAGAGCCTGCGTTAGTTGATAGACTTGCTCATTCTTATCACGCCCTTTTGTCGATACCAACCAGTTATCAATGGTATCCGAGATCACTGTTTTGGTTTTGATCTGCTCCATGACAGGGTTAGACAAATATTTCTTCAAGAAGGGTTGTAACTTTTGCGGAATCGTAGCAGAGAAGACCAAGAATTGGAGTTGTTTGGGAAGACTGGATGCAATCTTATCTACCGTCGTCAAAAAGCCCATATCGAGAGTCATATCTGCCTCATCGACCACAAAGGTGTGAGCCTTATGAATAGCCAAGTCTCCAGAAGCGACCAAATCATAGATCCGTCCAGGTGTCCCGATCACGATATGGGGTTGGGCTACTTGGAGCTTATCGATTTGACGAGCCTTATCAGTTCCTCCAACGTAGTTGGCAATCCGAATTTCTTTTTCACAGTGGTTGGCAATTTGGCGAGCCGCTTGGTAAATCTGTGTGGCCAATTCCCGACTAGGTGCTGTGATGACCACTTCGACATTACTACTATCCTCATTTAAGGTTTGAAAAATTGGTAAGAGGAAAGTGTGAGTCTTCCCTGATCCTGTTTTAGATTCACCAACCAGATCACGGCCTGCTAAAACAATCGGGATCAGCTTTCCTTGAACTTCTGTTGCTTCGATAAAATTAATCTCTTTTAAGGCCTCTTGGATATAGTCCTTAAACTTAAAATCTGTAAATTTCATTCTCTTATCCTTTCATCATCTCTACTATTATATCAGAAAAGTCCTCTTCCCGCTCTTCTTTTGGACAGCAATTCCTATCCAGCAAAAAAGGCTGAGATAGCAATCCCAACCTTTTATGATTCATGACTTATGAATTGGTCAAACAGTAGATCAAGAGGGTCAAGGCGCTCATTCCTGCACCAACACTCCAGAGAAAGGCATCGACCTTCCACTCAGACCATTTAGGACCATTACCTGACAGACCACCTAATTCTAAATGGTGATGGAAAGGCGTCATGCGGAAAATCCGGCGTCCTTCCCCTGTCCGTTTTTTCGTCCATTTGAAGTACGACACTTGGAGCATAACTGAGCTAGTCTCAAAGACGTAGACAATTCCAATCAAGAGCAAGGTCCACTCTACGTGGAGAGCCATGGATAGAGTCGCAAGCATCCCACCTAGGGCCAAGCTTCCAACATCGCCCATGAAAATCTTGGCTGGCTTGTGGTTGTAGACGAAGAAACCTAATAGAGCTCCAATCATACTGATAGTCACAAAGAGGATATCGATTCGTCTTTGCCAAATAGCGATGATGGAATAAGCGATTAAACTGATGGTCACCGAAATACTAGCCAAACCATCAATCCCGTCCGTCAAGTTGACTGCGTTTGAAAAACCAACCAACCAGAACAAGGCAAAGACAATGTAGAAATGTCCCAAATAGACATCCCAACCAAAGACATTGAGAAGGCTACCGCCTCCATGGCGTTCAGAAAAGAGATAGAAAATGATTCCCCCCACCAATTGCAGGGCTAATTTTTGCTTAGGATTCAGCCCTTCATTAATCTTACGAAAAACCTTCAAGAAGTCATCCAAGAAACCAACGATTCCATACAAGACCAAAATAAAGAGAATTAATTGGACAGGTCGCGTAAAGTTCCCAGTTAAAAAGCTAAAAACAAGGGTGACAAAGACAGAAGTAATCAAGAAGACCACTCCCCCCATAGTAGGAGTGCCCGCCTTGGCTTTGTGTTGCTTCACATCTTCGTACATTTGTTACACTAAAAACAGTGCACGTAGATAGAAACGAA
>CADFQU010000225.1 GCA_902836505.1 Streptococcaceae bacterium | reverse complement strand
TGGCTTGGCTCTACTGGAGTTTCACCTCTTTCTGATGGAACAGTTCCCCCAGCTTCATCGCCATCCAATAAAACGGCACTTGTTTTGAGCGTACTTAAAGGTGATAATCCCAAACTTTTACGCAGGATATTCTGCATCTTCAACAGGTGTTCTGAAGTAACAATTTGGTAACTTCCGCCATCGGCAAGGGTGGCATCTTCACCTTTCAACTGTTCCATACGGATGTTCTTCAAGGCATCTCGATACCCCATCAACTGCATCAAACTATTCGTATCCAAGGAGATATTGGTCTGCATATTATCACTAACCGCTTCAATAATTCCTTGATAATTGCTCAGACCATCCAAAGTTAATACTTTCTTGATGATCTTTTCGATGACTTCTCGTTGGCGTTTTTGACGACCATAGTCGCCTTCTGGATCTTGATAACGCATCCGTGAGTATACCAAGGCTTGCTCTCCATCAATCTCTTGACGACCAGGTGGAATTTTAGCTGTATATTCCGGTTCGTTTTCTTCGATTGAAATATCAAAATCAAATGGATTGTTTACCGTGATACCGCCGACCTTATCAACCAGTTGGACTAAGCCCTTCATATTGATCATCGCATAACGGTCAATATGAATATTCATCAAATCTTGGATGGTTTCAATGGCCAACTCTGCCCCACCTTGAGCATAGGCCGCATTCAACTTAGCTTGGACAGTTTCTCCATCCTGCGTGATATTGGTCAAGATATCCCGTTCCAAACTCATAATCGTTGTTTCACGCGTCTGTGGATTTACCGTCACCAGAATCATGGTATCACTGTTTCCTACCCACTGATCCTCTCGTGAACCTGATCCAGTATCAACCCCCATGAGCAAGATGGTCATCGGTTTGTTTTCTGCAATGACATTGTTTTCACCGCCGATTCCCTTAAAGGTCTTACTCAATGTATTTGTCGACTGATTGAGAATGGTCAGCCCATACGCCCCAATCCCAATCGTCGTTACTGCTAACAAACTAAAAAACATTAATAGAATTTTTTTAATCATTGATTCTGTCCATCTATCAGTTTGCCCATTAGGTAAACATCCAGATATTCCCCTTCCTTGTACACGCCTCTCTTGCGGAGACCTTCAATTTCAAATCCTAGCGTTTGGTAGAGATGGATAGCCCGTTCATTTCGAACTTGGACACTAAGGTCTAACTTCCGTAGAAGGTCGGTACCTTCTGCCCATGCGATTCCTTCTTCTAGAAGAAGGCGACCTAAGCCTTTATTCCAGTATGCCTTTCGAATAACAATAAAGAGATCTCCAATATGACGCAAGGACCTGTTTTGATCCGCTGCAATATTTAAAACACCTACCAGATCCTCACCCAAGTATAATAAAAGACATAATTGATTGTCTGTTTGTGCTTGTGTTTCAGCAAATATTTCCAACTCTTGCTTGGTCATCCCAAGCCCTTCTGGAGCCAAGGTCATAAAATCAGATTCAGTCGCCACATCTTTAAAAAAGTCAAGTAAGTGTTGCGCATCCGAAACTTCAGCCTCTTTCAAAAAGAGATCTAGTACTTGTTCCATCTTCAAGCTCCTACAGAAGTCAAAAATGACTCCCTTAATTGTTCTGCACGTTCACCGACAGCTGACAAGCGGATCTCACGTCCGTCGCCGTCCTTGAGCAGTTCAACCTTTAAATATCCAGCAGGAAGACTGGTCTCTAGTAGTTCCCCCCACTCAATAACGGTCACCCCTTCACCAAATAAAAAGTCATCCAAATCAATTGAATCTGGATCGTCTCCAATACGATAGACATCCAGATGATACAAGGGCAAGCGGCCTTCATATTCTCTCACGATAGTATAAGTAGGACTTTTGATCATCTGGCGAATGCCCAAACCTTGAGCAAGGCCTTTTGTAAAGGTTGTTTTCCCAGCCCCCAGATCCCCTGTCAGAATCACGACATCCTGTTTTTCTAACCGTTGACCCAACTGTTTTCCAAGGGCAATCAATTCTTGTTCATTTTGACTTTTCATTCCTCCATTATACCAAAAATAATTGATTATTGCTCACTATTTTTAGTCGATCAACCTTCTGCCTCAGCTGAGACAATCAAAAAAGCTTGGACGATTTGTCCAAGCTTTCCTCTATGTTCATTCTAGTGCAAGGCCATACTGATAAAGTTCAAGATAAACAAGGCATCTAAAATCCAAATCATACTGTGAACTTCTTTGGCTTCACCTTTGACAAGTTTGGTTACTGTATAAGTGATGAAACCTGCTGCAATCCCATTTGTGATTGAATAGCTGAATCCCATAAAGATAGAAGTGAAGAAGGCTGGTACAGCTTCTGCCATATCATCCCAATGGATGTTTTTCAAGCTACTTAACATCATGATCCCAACGATAATCAAAATTGGTGCTGTCGCTGCAGTTGGCACAATGGCAAGAAGGGGACTAAAAATACTTGACACAGCAAAACAAAGGGCTACTACGAGGGCTGTCAGACCAGTCCGTCCACCAGCTCCAATACCCGCAGCTGACTCAACATAAGTCGTCACATTCGAAGTACCCGCAATTGCACCAACAGATGTCGCTACTAGATCTGAATAAAGGGCTTT
>CADFQU010000224.1 GCA_902836505.1 Streptococcaceae bacterium | reverse complement strand
GAGCTGGTTGATGTAGTTGGCATAATTTTGCCAAATACCAGCCCAGTCAGCTTCATCCAAGATCCGAGTCCCTACGTAGAGGGACAACCAAGAAAGGTCACTGTATGGTGGGTTCCCATAGGCTGTTCCTTGACTGTTAAAATAGTCATACCAAGAAGCGATCCCTGCAGCTGGTACGATGGTCTTCAAACCTTCGACTCCTGTACCTGCGACACCAAAGGTCGTGGTTCCAGCCCAGGATAGGCCGGTCATGGCGACATTTCCTGTAGCCCAATCTGCCTTGATTTCGACATTGCTAGTCTTATCTGTGTAGGCCTTGCGCTTGCCATTGACCCACTCGATAATATTCTTGAAGGCATTGATTTCCAAATCAGACCCTGTCGTATTGAATCCTTCTGATCCCTTAGTTCCTAGACCAGCACTGGAGATAAAGGCATAGCCTCTGACCAAGAAATAGTCATACCAGTTTAAGTTTTCGTAGTCATAGATATACTCGTAGGGACTATAGTAATACCAATCCGAAGCCTTGGCTTTCTTGGCTGCTTCGACTGTCGAAGAGCTTCCGACTGCCCGGCGTTTAGCTGGTTGCTCCCGCAATTTCTTCATATCATAAGAGCCATCTGTCGGCAAGCCCAAGCTTTCAAGGGTCACATTGTTCTCATCCAAGGTTCCTGCTACATATGGACGCGCTTCGAGAATTGTCGCCGCCTTGAAGTCTCCCCTTGCAACTGCCTTAGGTAACTGCACAATGGCCTTGACTAAGTCAGGCTTGCCATCCCCATCTGTATCGTAATCAGTCTCTACATAGACTGGGAAACGAACAATTTCGCTATCCTCATAGTGATAGTCTTCATCTGCTTTTTCCCCTGTAGTATAAGGGAAGATGGGTTGAGCCCGTCCATTCAAAAAGAGAGGAGCTTTCTTTTCAGAGCGATAGGCATCATAGAGCTTTTTAGCGATGCCGTACATATTGGTTAGCTCTTCCTGACTGACCTTACGATTCAAGTCCTCCTGGCTACTAATCATTCCCAAACTTTTAGCAAATCGTTCCCGATCCGCAGCCGATTGACCAGCCTGCTTGGGATCCTTCGCAGCCCACTGAAGCAATTCATCAACGGCATCTTGAACGGTTAATTCCTTGTCCTTGAGGTCACTATTTGCCAAGCTGCCTGTATAAGAAGTTAAGGCTTGTCCTGTTGCTGGGGAAGATGCTCCTATCGAAGCTGCAGGGCTAGCTTGGTCACCTGTTCCTTGAGGAGCCTGTGGGAGGTTTGTTTTTTCAGTTACCGTCACGGTCTTTTCTTGTCCGACTGGCTTGTCGACCCTCTCTGTCTCTGCCGGATCCTTTGGATTCGCTGTCACTGGTTCAGAAGTCGCAACTTCATTTTTTTGATCCACACTTGGGACTGATGCAGCCTGATCCGCTTGAGATTGGGAAGCTGCTCCTTCAGAAGTTACAGGCTCAGGAGCCACCTGAGTCACCACTTCTTTCGTTGGAGAAAGCTCTGGTAGATTCTCATCTGCTGCCACCACTTGATTTAAGATAAAGGGAGCTAGCAGGAGGCTAGAAGCCACCATGGACACCATTGTTTTCTTTTTCATAAAAGAGACCTCGCTATTTTGTAATCAATATAGCTATTATACTATGTAAGCGTTTTTATATCAAATTCTTTTCAACAAAAAAATCGAGGCAAATTTGCCTCGATCAAAAGATGCTTATTTCACATGATCTTTTAATTCTTCTTGAGCTTTTTGGTTAGACTCTGCTTGCTCTTTCTTCCATTTTTCAAGAGCTTTGTTGTAGTCTTCGGTTGTCACAGCCTTGTCTTGAAGTTCCATACCTTTATAGACAACGTTGTCTTTCCCTTTACCACCGGTCCAGCCAAATGGTGCTGAGAATGGTACAACACGAGTCAAGAATGGACGACCAGTTTTAGAAGTTGTTGGGATGACCAAAGCACTATCTGTCAACCAAGCTTGAGCTGCCGCATATTTCTCATAACGTTTGTTAAGGTCTTTGGTTTCAGCTCCTGCTTCTGTTACCATCTTCTCAAAGTCGTACAAGCCAACTTTCTTAGCTGCTTCATTGTTTTCGCTTGGGTCAAATCCAAGGAAGGTACGAGTGTTTTCACCAGAAGATGCTTTCAAGATATCAAGGTAAGTTGATGGGTCTTGATAGTCAGGGCTCCATCCAACGTTATCTGAGATATCCCAATCTTCGTCTTCTGCTTTAGCAGCAAAGAGGGTTACGTTCAAGAGATCTTCTTTTGATATCATATGGATATCGACAACAACGTTGTCTTTTCCAAGTGAGCTTTCAACTGATTGTTTGAAGGATTGAGCACGTTGTACTTTAGATGGGGTCGATTGGTCTACTGGCATATCCAAGTGGATTGGGAATTTCACACCATCTGCTTCAAGTGCAGATTTCGCTTTCGCAAACTCTTCTTTGGCTTGTTTTGCGTTGTAAAGACCATTTTGACCATCGTCAAGATTTGCATCTTTCCACTCGTCTCCGTAAGTCACCAACTCAGTTTTAACCATCTCACCGAAGGTCTTGCCATCTGCTTGAACAAATGTAGGTGGGATATACAAGTTACGGATCAGTT
>CADFQU010000223.1 GCA_902836505.1 Streptococcaceae bacterium | reverse complement strand
TCGTAGGTATGTCTTACGGTTCATTGTTTGACGCAACTCAAACTAAAGTTCTTGACGTTGACGGTAAACAATTGGTTAAAGTTGTTTCATGGTATGACAACGAAATGTCTTACACTTCACAACTTGTTCGTACTCTTGAATACTTCGCAAAAATTGCTAAATAATTCATCTGTATGATGAGAGGAGGGTGACCTCCTCTTTTTTTGTACTTTTTTTAGTTCCTCCTCACCTTATTATAGGATTTGCTAAAATGAATTGACAGACCTCTCTTTAAAGGGGTAAACTAAATCTGAGTGAAGATTTCCAATTAAGAAAAATGTAAGCGATTGCAGGATAGTGAAGGAGGAGTGTTTTAGGTGATTGGAAATCAGTAAAATAAGATGGAGGTCAAGATGAAAAGTCATCAATTTGAAAAACAACAACGTTTTAGTATCCGAAAATTCAGTGTAGGAGTTTGTTCTGCATTGATTGGATTGGCATTTTTAGGAACGGGGGCAGTCTCAGCAGATGAGACGCATGCGACTAATGAACAAACCTTAGAAGCTTCCACAGCAAATACGGAAGATGTCAATCATTTGATCAGAGAAGCGGGAGTCTACACTGCAGATGCTGTTTTGCCAACTGCAGAAACAGCAAAACCAGTTGAGGAGGCAACTCCAGCTACGACAGAGGCTGGTCCTGCTAGCACAGAAGCTGGCCCGACGACGACAGATACTCCAGCCGTTTCAGCGACGGAACAACCAAAAGTAGCTGCAGAAAAAGTGGAGGATTTACCAGCCAATGAAGAAAAACAATTAAGACCAAAAGAGGTCAAATTTGATACTTGGGATGATTTGTTAAAATGGGAACCTGGTAAACGAGTAGATGATGATTTGAACCGAGCAAGTGTTCCCCTTGCTAGTCGTTTTCAAGGGAAGCAAATCAACGAGCAAGCCAACCCAGAAGCAAAGATCCAAGCCCTTTCTAACATGAACTCAAAGGCTAAGGATCATGCTTCTGTCGGTGGGGAAGAGTTTAAGGCTTATGCTTTTGACTACTGGCAATATTTGGATTCTATGGTCTTTTGGGAAGGACTTGTCCCTTCAGCAGACGTGATTGATGCGGCTCACCGAAATGGGGTTCCCATCTACGGAACACTCTTTTACAACTGGTCTAGTAGCATCAAGGATCAAGAGCGCTTTGCAGAAACCTTGAAAGAAGATAGTGAAGGCTCAAAAACCTTCCCGATTGCCCGTAAATTGGTTGATCTAGCCAAGTACTATGGTTTCGATGGCTACTTTATCAACCAAGAAACAACAGGGAACTTAGTAGAGCCTTTGGGGCCAAAATTAAGAGATTTCCTTCTTTATACTAAGGAGTATGCGAAGAGCGTCAACTATCCGATCAAATACTCTTGGTATGATGCCATGACTTATGAATATGGTCGCTACCATGAAAATGCATTGGGTGAATACAACTACAATTTCATGCAGCCTGAAAATGGCGAAAATCCAGTTGATACCTTCTTTGCCAACTTCAACTGGGGCAAATCAGAAGTCGATTATTCGATTAGTACGGCTAAATGGATTCAACGTAATCCTTATGATGTTTTAGCGGGTCTCGAACTTCAAAAAGGAGGTTCTTATAAGACCAATGTCGACTGGAATGCCATTCTAGATGAGCATGGCAAGTTGCGTCTATCTCTTGGGCTTTATGCACCTGATACCATTACAGGTCTAGGAAAGACAGGAGAAGGTTACCATACCCATGAAGATCTATTCTGGACAGGCTTTCAAGGGGATCCAACCAAAGGAAAACCAGCAGACCAATCTTGGTACGGCATGTCCAATCTAGTAGTGGATAAAACGCCAATCACAAACGCTGATTTTAATACTTCCTTCAATACTGGTCACGGGAAATATTGGTTCGTATATGTAAAAATTTCAAAAGATGGTGAATGGAATTATCGTTCTGTATCTGGCTACCTTCCAACATGGCGCTGGTGGGTAGAGCATAGTGAAGATAGTACACCATTGAAAGGGCGCTATGATTTTGATCAAGCCTACAATGGAGGGAACTCTCTGGCCTTTGAAGGCGATCTGAAAGCCAATAGCAGTCAAAATGTCATGCTCTATTCGACCAAGATCCCTGTGACAGAAACGACCAAGTTGAGCGTCTCTCACAAGGGTGGGGTTGGTGCAGCTGCTTGGATAGCTGTTGCTACAAAAGAAGACTACTCCGAATATGTATGGAAGGAATTGACGCCAAGCGCAGATTGGTCAACTCAAACCTTTGATTTGGGAGACCTGGCTGGCAAGACCATTTATGCGATTAAATTATTCTTTGACCATGATACAGATGTCAAAGATTACAAGTTCAATCTAGGTCAATTGTCGATTACGTCCAACCAAGAAAGACCAGCTACTCCTTCTGAAGTAACTGTGAAAGGCAAACGCCTACAAAATGCGCAAGAAGCAGAAGCAGTCCTAAACTTCAAAGGGGTCGCGGACGCAGATTATTATGAAGTCTATGAAAAAGATGGCGATAACTGGCGTATCTTAACAGGTTCTTCTGCTACAACAGTCTATCTTCCAAAAGTTAGTCGTTCAGCAAGTGCTGAAGGGACCACCCAGGAAC
>CADFQU010000222.1 GCA_902836505.1 Streptococcaceae bacterium | reverse complement strand
AGGTTTCATCCGTCCTAATATAGAAGTATTCAATTAGCCTTGCTACTGAGCAGATTATAAAAATCAGCGAACAACTTAAAATAGGGGCTTTCAATAGTCGATTTAGCATGTCTTCCTTTCAAATGAATCTTTTATAAAAGTTAATTTCAATATTTTACTCAGTCCAATTCCTTCTCAAGTTCATTTAGAAAGGTCATTAAAAATTGATGGCGACTTTCTGCCATTTTCTTAGCAGTATCCGTGTTCATTTCATCTTTTAAGAGGAGCAACTTGTCATGGAAATGTTGGACAGTATCAGTAAGAGGCCTCCCTTTGTGACCACCATAGGAAAAAGTTCGCGCAATTCCTACAGCTCCTATCGCATCCAGGCGGTCTGCATCCTGGACAATCTTGCCTTCTAAGGTTTCTGGATGTTTCCCACGATTTTTGCTGAAAGAAACAGCATTGATAACCCTACAAATCTGGTCGATTTGGTTTTTAGGAGTACCAATCTCTTCTAGAAAGATGCGAGCATTCGCATTATTCTCTGTTTGAAACAATTTATCATCATCAGCATCGTGAAGAAGAGCTGACAAACCCACTATCTCCAGATCACATGAACCTTCTGCTTGTGCGATTCTCATAGCATTGGTATAGACGCGGAGGATATGCGCCACATCATGGCCATCCGCTCGATCAGCAAATAAGGTTTTAACATATTGCTTAGCAGCAAGAATTCGTTCTTCGATCATCTTTCATGTCCTCTGTATCATCTGTGCACAGTTCTATCTATTCATTTGAACTAGTTATGGAGGTGCAGTTTACTTAGAAACCATCTCTTAGCGATTACTACTTCTTTTTATGTGGAAAAAGGGGAAGGCCGAGCTTGGCGATTTTTTCCGCTGGGGTCTTCATACCATCCTTGACCCATTTGGAAATCACTGAAACAATAGCCGAGCTCCAGAAGGAATTGAGGTAGCTACCGGCACCATTTGATGAGCTACCATTTCGTTTTTCCAAAAAATCATAAACAGCCTTGGTCAATACCTGCTCAAAATTGTAATCAATGGCAAGACTGATGATTTTGGCTTCTTTTTTGACTTCCTTAAGGAGATAAACCCAGACTTGGTAAAGATCTGTCTTGAGATTATAGCCGTCCAAAGACTTAGTAATCTTTGCAATGCTAGACTCAAAAATAGACTTCAAAATCTCTTCCTTAGAACCATAATTGCGATAAAAGGCAGCACGAGATACACCCGCACGCTCAACCAGTTCCGATATGGTAATCTTTTTAAAGTCTTTTTTCTCCAACAATTGCAGGAGAGAAATTTCGATGGATTCTCGTGTAATTGCCTTGTTTTCTTGGTTAAATCGTTTCAGATTTTCCAAAGATTTCTCTGAGATTTTTCTTTCTGCCATAACATTCACTTTCTATCTGTCACACCTGATGAGATCTACTATGATAGCAATGCACTTCATGATAAAATTGTAAAAGAAGACAAAACACTTGTCAATGTACATTATGCAGATATGAGGTATAAACCTATGAAATGGAAAATTATTGCGGATTCAGGCTGTGACTACCGTTCTTTGGACAATCTGGCACCAGATACGGAGTTTGTCAGTGTTCCTTTGACTATCCAAGTGGGCGAGACCATTTACAGGGATGATGCCCAACTCAATATTGATCAAATGATGGAGGAAATGTATGCAACTACGACTGCTTCTAAGTCTGCCTGTCCGAGTCCTGATGATTATATGAAATCCTTTGAAGGAACGGACAATATAGTCGTCGTGACGATCACTGGAACCCTTTCTGGTAGCTACAATAGTGCTGAAATCGCTAAGAAAATTTATCTGGAAGAGCATCCTGATACTAAGATTCACGTGATTGATAGCCTGTCAGCTGGTGGCGAGGTCGACCTTATCGTTCGTAAACTCAATCACTTAGTTGCTGAAGGCCTTGATTTTGACCAAGTCGTTGATGGCATCACAGCTTATCAAGCCAAGACTAAGTTGCTCTTTGTTTTAGCCAAAGTTGATAATTTGGTGAAGAATGGTCGTCTAAGCAAACTGGTTGGCACCGTTGTTGGACTCCTCAATATCCGTATGGTCGGTGAAGCTAGTAAGACAGGTACTCTTGAATTGCTTCAAAAAGCCAGAGGTCAAAAGAAAGCCATCAAAGCTGCCTTTGATGAACTCCTCAAGGCTGGTTATGCCGGAGGCCACATTACGATTGCCCACCGCAACAATGAAAAATTTATCGAGCAATTCTCTGAATTGGTTCGTGAAAAATTTGCCCAAGCAAGCATCGAAGTCCTTCCTACTTCTGGACTCTGTAGCTTTTATGCTGAAGAAGGCGGACTCCTTATGGGGTATGAAATTTAAGAAAACATTGAAAAGAGACTGGACTACATGTTCGGTCTTTTAAAAATCAGATTATGCTATTTGATAATCAGCAGAATAGGATTTTAAAACTAAAAATTCTTTCCTGACAATCCAACGTAACCGCTTTCATTATCCCCATCATTTATGGTAAGATGGAAGTGATGCATTAGTGTCATATGCCTATAAATTTAAATACCCTTATTAAACATGGAGATAGTTTATGAAACAGAAACATTCACATTTTCTAATCCCTGGAATCCTTCTTCTAGGGA
>CADFQU010000221.1 GCA_902836505.1 Streptococcaceae bacterium | reverse complement strand
GTATTTCTTAAGATCGACACAACCGTTTGATTTGCATTCCACTCCTTCTGCCCAGAGAAGCGTGCCTTGCTCTTCCCAATCAGGAGCCAGGCGACCAGTAGATGTTACGACCCGATGACAGGGATAGGCCACAGCCTTTGTAGAAGTGGCCAAAACCTTGCCGACCTGCCGGGCATGTCGAGGATAGCCAATGAGTTGGGCGATTTGTCCATAGGTCGCTACACATCCTATTGGAATATGAGCCAGGACCTTTAAAACCTTTTCTTCAAATAGATCTTTCATACTTTACTTCTGCTTACTCTTAAAGCGCCATTCAAAACGCAAACGATCGTAATAAGGGAAGACCATTTGCAAAAGACCGAATCCTAAAAGCATACTTCCTGTCACGTCAGTCGGGTAATGAACCCCAACATAGACACGCGAAAGGACGATGGTCACCATACAAAGGAAGAGGGCAAACTGAACGAGAACTTTTCCGACTTGAGAGGTCATCCGTTGCCCCACCACAATCATCAAACTACCGAAGACAAGGGTGGCAGCTAAAGAGTGACCACTTGGAAAAGAATAGCCCCCTTCTTGGACCAAGTGTTGAAGAGCTGGCCGTGGACGCAGATAAATATGCTTCAGAATCACAACCACTAATCCAGTTGTAACTAAACTTCCTGTGAGGAGGAGGGCCTCCGTATACCATTTCTTCCAGACAAAGAAGAGGACGATGACGCCAACCCAAAATGTGACAACTGGTGTGTTCATCAGCACTGTTACACGGGTAAAGAAGGCCGTCAGATAGGCTGGTAAATCCCCGCGAATAGCCGATTGGATCGGTTGATCAATTCCGACTAAATTTTCCGGATAAAATTTGACTACATAGCCCAGAATCATAAATAACAAAAGGGCAAAAGAGCCCTTGAAGAAATGAGATTGTTTATTTTTCATAGATTTTAAGTAGGGGCTGTACGACGGTGTAAACCATCCAGAAGGTAACAGCCCAAATCAGTCCTTCTATTAGATTAAAGGGAACAACCATACTGAGAAGATACTTTTCAACTCCGACCATCTTCGCTATGTCAAAACCAACAAATTTAGCATAGAGGGGGATGGCATAATAATAATTAACTAGGAGCATGGAAATGGTTAAACCAACTGTCCCAACTAGACTAGCTATCACAAATCGCCTTGTGTTTTTTTTCTTATTCCAAATGACTGCAAATGCTAAGACAAAGACTAAAACACCAATGATATTAATCGGTAAGCCCACCAAGGTCTCAGCTCCTCGACCATTCAGAACTAACTTGAGAACAGATCGAATCAAAATCACCACAAATGAGCTCTTCAAATCTAACAAAACTAAGGCGAGTAAGATTGGAATCGTACTAAAGTCAACCTTTAAAAAATCAATCCCTATTGACAGTTGATAAAACATCAATAGAAAAGAAAGTGCAGATAAAACAGCCACTAGGGTCAGTTTACGAGTATTTGTCATCATAGGTTCCTCCAATTTTTACTAAAATTAGAAGAAGTTGGAAAGATTCCCTTCCCCATATTCTAATCGAATCGTTTTAAAGAAAACTTAAAAAGTTCCTTGGTACTTGACTAAAGAAGTCAGGATGCTATAAGAAAAAAGCTCGAAGACTGATTTCTTATAAAATCAAGAACATTTCCATCAAGTCAATCGTCAATAAAAACAGGTTTGTTCCTCTCTCGTCTTCTCCCATCCAGACTATACTGTCGGTTGTGGAATCGCACCACATCAGCTTACGCTCGCGGACTTCTTTAAGGAAGAGGAAATAGATATTTTTCTTTTAGACGAGGCACCAAGCTGTAGACATAACTTATAGTTAGGCAAAGCTTGGCAACAAAGTATAAAAGGAAAAGAGCGTTTCCACTTTAAAGTCACCGCCGGTCGGGAATTACACCCTGCCCTGAAGACCCCTTTATCATAACAAAAAACACCTGCTATTGCAAGTGTTTTGTAATATCGAAAGTTACAACTCAATCCCTATTGCAAAGAGCCTCTACTTCAACTTGTCTCCCACATACTGATGGACCAGCTCTAATCCAGTAAATTCTTGTTGTCTGAGGGCTTCGTAGACAATCATGCAAACGGTATTGGAGACATTCAAGCTTCTGACATGCTCATCATTCATCGGAATCCGAATCGCCTTTTCAGCATGGAGCCGCATAAAATCCTCTGGTAGACCCTTGTCCTCACGACCAAAGATGAAATAATGTTCTGCATTATCATTGTAGGCTACTTCAGAATAGGTTCGATCAGCAAATTTTGAGACTAGGTGAACCTTTCCTCCAGCCGCAGCTTCCATAAATTCATCTAGGCTGTCATAGAAGCGAACATCCAACTTATCCCAATAATCTAGTCCAGCCCGTTTCATCTTTCGATCATCAATGGGAAAGGCCATAGGACGGATGATGTGGAGAGGGGCATTGGTGGCTGCACAAGTGCGAGCGATATTCCCTGTATTTTGAGGAATTTGAGGTTGATAGAGAACTACATGGTTTTTTGATTTGGTTTCTGTATAAGCTAATTCTTCAATATTCATCACAATCTCTTTTCCGACAAAAAAATAGCCACACTGCCCGGAGTCAAGCTCAGCAAACATCTTGGTTACTACTTCATTAACTTAAATCACAACAGGTT
>CADFQU010000220.1 GCA_902836505.1 Streptococcaceae bacterium | reverse complement strand
GTTCTTGAAGCGCTGCCTTGTCTTTGGCTTTACCTGACAAATCATCCACTGAGAAACAAAAGGTGCAAAAGAAGAGTCACTGGAGATTACATATTTTGATTTTTTAGGGCTTGCTTTTTGACCAGCAGGAGTAGTCGTTTCTGGAACGACACTGTTACTTGATGGTTGACTTTCTCCTGTCCATTTCTTAATGATTTCATCAAGCGTGCCATCTGCTTTCATTTGGGCCAGGGCTTTGTTAAATTCAGTGATTAATTTTTCATGATTTCCATCTTTTTTGACACCAAAGGCAAAGCTTCCAACAGACTCACCTTCCATATTAATGGAGAGGTCTTGTCCTTTGTTGGCAGCGTATTGGATTACAGGTTGGTCATCCATCACAGCATCTACAGCTCCTGTAGATAAACTGTTGTACATGAGATCTCCGGTATCAAAAGTTTTGATCTCGTAACCGTACTTGTCCTTGTTCTTTTGAAGGAAGCGTTGAGCGGCTGTCCCGTTTTTGACTCCAACCGTTTTTCCTTTGAGCTGGTCATAGGAAGTGATCTTGTTAGTTTTCTTGGTTGCGATCACGACTTTTGTATCATAGTAGGTATCGGACATAGTAAAGACTTGTTCACGTTCTTTGGTCTTGGTCATCCCTGCCATAATGGCATCGGCTTGACCAGATTGGACCATGTTGACGGCCGCGTCAAAGCCTGGGAAAGACTTTTCTAAGGTCCAACCGTTGATTTCAGCGACCTTATCCAAGATTTCAACATCAATTCCTTTGTATACTTGGTCTGAGTCTTTGAATTCGAAGGGCGCATATGCTGTATCGAAAACGACTTTAACAGTATCAGCCTGTGCTTGACTTGCAAAGGCGAATAGTGGAAATAAGAAAAGCAAACAAGCTAATAGTTTTTTCTTCATTTCGTTCTCCTTTATATCTAATCCATTGTCTGGTGAAGAGCAATGGAAGGAATACCCTATGAGGGTTTAAAAAAATAAAGAATTCATACTGAAAACAAGTATGAATTTCATCATTTATTTTTTACAAGAATCATTATATCATAAATCAACCTTAAAAACAAGAATTTCCACTAACTCATGTTAGGTTATCTAACATAAACAGATGTTGCAGGTCTGGATTTTCTTTGCTACAATGGACCTATTAGATAAATGGAGGTTACTGATGAAGAAAGGATTGATTATTCAAGATATAAAAACTAACACCTCATGGCCAGTACTCATTTCTACACTATTCTATGTCTTTTTAACCTTCCTCTTTGTTGAAGGTGGGCTTTGGTTTGGGAGTGAGTTTGTGGGACCATTTTCTTTGGTCATAGAGTTTTTAACAGAGCTCTTTTCACCAGGAAATGGAGGCGCAAGTGTTCAAGAGTTCTTCTATCATTATTTTCTTTATTATGAGCTCTTCAGTTTTGTATTTATTCTGTTACTCTTTATTTTTTGGGTGAAGTTCATTGAGAAGAATCCCTTATCGACTTTAGGTTTTGTAAAAAAGAACTGGCTTAAATACCTAGGTTGGGGGATCTTGCTTTCCATTCTTCAAATGGGGGTCATTGCTCTTGTCTACCAGGTAGGTGGAATCGGAACTTTTGAGCTAAATGAATTAAGTTTAGAACCTATCCTCTTTATTCTCGGTTTATTTCCATTTTGGCTCCTCCAAGGAGGAACGGAAGAAGTAGCGACGCGGGGTTGGCTCCTAACTCGGATTGCTGCAAGAACTAATCTACCCTTAGCGATCGCGATTTCTAGTAGTCTCTTTGGCTTTCTCCATCTGGGAAATTCAGGAGTGACCTTTTTATCCGTTCTGAATATTGTCCTTGATGGGGTACTAGCTGGTCTGCTCCTTATCTACACAGATAGTATCTGGCTAGTGGTCGCCCAACACGGGACTTGGAACTATGTACAGGGAAATCTCCTTGGTTTTCAAGTCAGTGGGACGGGAGCGGACGCCTCAATCTTTAGCTTTACCATGGGAACTGGCCCTGACTGGCTGACTGGAGGAGCATTTGGAGCAGAAGGATCTATCATCACAACTCTGGTTCTTCTATTATCCATAGTGATTGTTTATCGCTTAGGTGAAAGAAGAGAAAGAGTTGTTGATGAACAAATGTGAAATGGCTGATAGGAAATGATGATGAAAACAAAGACAGGCTCTTGTGTCAGTCTTTTTTTCTGTACTAGAATCCTCTCCTCAAAAGTCACAGAAATATCCTTCATTGTGGTAAAATAAGAAGAACTACTTGAAAGGAGAAAAAGATGATTGTTAAGTTTGACAGAGGCCTGCTTAAAGTTCAAATTGCATTGGGCCTGTTTTTTTCTCTCGTTCCATTGTGGTTGATTATTTCTTTCCTTTTAAATGATTCTTTGTATGAGGATTATTTTGGTAAACTCTTTGTCCTTTTCCTTCTTCTGCTTCCGCTATATTTCGGTATTTATGCAGTAGATGGTATGATGAATTTTAGTAAAACAAAGAAATTAATAGAAGTAGATGAGCAGACCTTCACCTATTATGGAAAACATTTCGGCCGAAAAACGTTTGAAATCCCCTTATCTGATATCGACCTTGTCATAAAAGATTGGTCAAGTCCCATAGCCGATATCAACCGTTCTTCCTCTTTTCTTTATTTTTTGAAACAGATTGAATACTTTTTATACCCCGAATTTGAATTGGATGATAAAAAAAGATACAGGGTTCTGATGATTCTATTTAAAGATAGTGAGACGG
>CADFQU010000219.1 GCA_902836505.1 Streptococcaceae bacterium | reverse complement strand
AGTCTATAATCAGAGTCACAGTTTCGAATATTCGATTTTAGAATTAAAAGAAGAAAAAAAAACCATTTGGCTGACATCCTCTTTTACAGTTTATGACCAACCTTTGGTAAATGGCGCAAAAAGCAAAAAAACAAGTCTGACTCCCTATAGCAAGGTTGAAATCACCAAGACTGCCAAAACTTTAAAAGGGACCTATCTAGAAATTTCTGGCCAGGGGTGGATTGCAAAAGATGAACTTTCTGCTACAGATAATCGGATGGAAAAAGTCCAAGCACTTCTCAATCAGAAGTACAACAAAGACGGAATTGCAGTTTACGTGAAGCAGGTGGATACTGGAAAGACTGCTGGGATACATGAAGACCAGGAAATGTATTCTGCTAGTATAGCCAAGCTCTTGTATTTGTACTATACTCAAAAAGAGATAAACGAGAACCGTGTAGATTTGCAGACTCCTTTAAAATATACAAAAGAAGTCAATGATTATCCGGGAGCTTATGAACCGGAAGGCAGTGGAAGTATTTCAAAAACACCGGATGATAAGGAATATACCGTCGCTGATTTGATTAACCGGGTGGCCAAAGAATCCGATAATGTTGCGCAAAACATTTTAGGCTATTATGTAACTCACCAATCAGACAAAGAATTTCAAAAGGTGACCAATAAGGTTGCAGGAAAAAAGTGGAATGTAGAAACTAGAATGGCATCTCCAAAAATGGCAGGAAATGTCATGGAAGCTATCTACCAACAAAATGGTGGGATCATTGATGCTCTATCAGAAACTCGCTTTGATGATCAACGAATTTCAAAAGATATCCCAGTCAAGGTCGCTCACAAGATTGGAGATGCCTATGATTTCCGTCATGATGTCGCCATTGTTTATACAGATTCACCATTTATTTTAGCTATTTTTACGGATCACTCTGATTACGAGACTATCTCAGAAATTGCCAAAGATATTTATGAGGTCTTACAGTAATGAAAGAAAAATTTCTTCAGTTCTGTCAAAAGGAGGGACTTTTTGAATCTCATCAAAAAGTCCTTTTGGCTTTATCAGGAGGGGTGGACTCCATGACCTTGCTGGAATGGCTCTACCATTATCAGCACCAATTAGGAATCGACCTCGTTCTTGCTCATGTCAATCATCACCAACGTATTGAAGCTGACCAGGAGGAAAGAGGAATTCGAGCATTAGCTGAAGCAAAACATCTACCACTGAAGGTTGCCCATTTCTCTGGTCCTTTTTCGGAAAGCCGAGCTAGACAATTCCGCTATGACTTCTTTGAGAAAGTTATGAAAGAAGAAGCTTGTAGTGCTCTCGTCACCGCTCATCATATGGATGATCAGGCAGAAACGATTTTAATGCGTTTGATTCGTGGAAGTCGTCCGCGACATTTAAAAGGTATTCCGTTAAAACAACCATTTGGACAGGGTATGTTGATCCGTCCCCTCTTACATTTCAAAAAAAAGGATTTTCCAGAAATTTTTCATTATGAGGATAAAAGCAATCAATCTTTAGACTATTTTCGTAATCGTATCCGTCATCGTTATCTCCCACTGTTAGAAGAAGAAAATCCCCAAGTGACGAGTGCTTTAGTCAACTTAGGAGAGGATCTCAGTCATTGGCACCAGGCTTTAAAAGAGTTGACCAAAGATTTGAATCCACAAGATGTGACACAGTTTCAAAAGCAATCACCAGCTGTTCAGATATATTTGCTGGAAGAGTATCTAGCTAGTTTTCCAGATTTGCAATTGAGTCGGGCACAATTTGAACAATTACATAGAATGGTAGTGACCAAGTCTAATACGCAACAAGTTCTAAAGAATGGTTATGAATTTTACAAAGACTATCACTATTTTGAAATTCGGAAAATCAGTCGTAGGACGGATGACCGAATGTCAGAAGATTTGTTACAATTTGGAACCATAAAGACAGTAGGTGCTTATCGCTTTTTATTTGGAGTGGAACCAAGCGATTCATATATGGAGGCTATCCCACTTCCAAACAACCATCCAGTTTTTCTTCGACCCCGTAAAAGGGGAGATCGTATTCTGATAAACGGTCACCATAGAAAAATTAGCAGATTGTTGATTAACCAAAAAATCCCTTTAGATCAACGAAATAATCTGGTGGTTTTAGAACAAGATAAACAAATACTGGCTATTCCTGAAATTGCGATCAGTGATTTGAGTAAGGAATTAAAAAATGGTATAATGAAGGATACAATTTATATCCAAAAAATAGATAGGTAAAAAAGATGTTAGAACAAGATATCAAAAAGATACTTATTTCCCACGATGAAATCGTGATTGCAGCACGTGAACTTGGTCAAAAACTGACAGAAGATTACCAAGGAAAAAATCCAATTTTAGTAGGGATTCTAAAAGGATCCGTCCCATTTATGGCAGAATTGATTAAGCATATTGATACGCATATTGAGTTGGATTTTATGTTGGTTTCTAGTTATCATGGTGGAACATCAAGTACAGGTGTGATCAATATTATCAAAGATATGGACCAAGACATTAAGGGAAGAGATATTCTCTTTGTTGAAGATATCATTGATACTGGTAAAACTCTTAAGAGTTTGAAAGAATTGTTTGAAGGACGTCAACCAGCATCTGTTAAAATTGCTACCTTGTTAGATAAACCTGAAGGACGCTTGGTTGAGATTGAAGCAGATTACACTTGCTTTACCATTCCAAACGAGTTTGTTGTGGGCTATGGTTTAGACTACGAAGAAAACTATCGAAACCTTC
>CADFQU010000218.1 GCA_902836505.1 Streptococcaceae bacterium | reverse complement strand
TTCCAAGAACAGATTGCCACTATATTTCAAGAAGGCATGGCAATTCCCAGCTTTACCAATACCGAAAGTGAGCGCGCCATTGAGGATTATTTAGACCAACGAATTGGGGTTATTCCATATTTCAAGAGTCACCCCCAGCACTTTGGTCGCTACCCTCTTCCCAATGACCATCTTCATCGCAGTGTCAACTGGGCCTTGGTCGATAAGGGCAAGAAAAAGACAGTGATCCTTTTTCACCACCACGATACGGTAGATTTAGAAGATTACGGTCCCCTAGCCCCTATAGCTTTGGATTCCGAGGCACTGGTTCAAGCCTTGAAGGGTATTGATTTTCGATCAGAAATGCAGGAGGACTTAGATTATGGTCAATGGCAATTTGGAAGAGGTTCTTGTGACATGAAAGCGGCCTTAGCGCTCCAACTGGGTGTCTTAGAAGCCTACGCCTCCGATCCAGAAGGAGGCCAGGTCAACCTTCTCTACCTTTCTGTGGGAGATGAGGAGTCCTATTCACGCGGGATGAGAGGAGCCTTGGGCCTACTTTGTCAGTTAAAAGAAGAGTTTGACTTGGACTATGTCTTAGCGGTCGATTCAGAACCCTTTGAAGCCACTAGTGAGAAGGAGAAGGTCCTGCACATCGGAACAGTTGGCAAGCTCATGCCAGTCGTCGTCGCCCAGGGGGTCTTATCCCATATGAAGGAGCCTCTCAAGGGAATCAACGCCCTCTCTCTCCTGATAGCAGTCGCTTCGAAATTGGATCTCCATCCAGACCTATCCGACCAAGCGCTGGGAGAGCAGTCTCCTCTCCCTTCTTGGTCTTATCTGAGGGATTTGAAGGACCAGTATGATGTATCGACGGTCCTCTATGCTGCCGGCTATTTCAGTGTGCTGCATCTGAAAAAGACCCCTCAAGAATTGCTACAGCGCATCAAGGAGTTGAGCCAGGAAGCGGTTGATGAGTTTTATGTCAAGTACCTGACCCTCCAGGACCAAGCGGGACAAGAACATGTGATCTCTCAGCCAAGGGTGATCAGCTATCAAGAACTGCTGGATCGTTGCCAAAAGAAGGAAGGATTTTCAAGCTTCCAAGACCAGTGTGAGCAAAGAGCCTACCAAGCTTTCTTAGCTGGAGTCAGCTATCAGGCCATTGCTATCCATCAGATTCAAGCATACTTAGACTTCCTATCGGATAAGACGCCATTAGTCGTTATTGGCTTTGCACCACCTTATTACCCATCCATGAACTGTCGTTCTTTACCAAACACCAGTCTCAAAATTGGCACCCTGGTGGATGATTACCGCCATTATTTAGGAAGACGCGGCCTGACCCTGAAGGTGGAGGAATATTTCATGGGCATTTGTGACACCAGTTATTGCGCCTTGGAGAGAGACCTAGCAAGCTATCAGGTCGTCTTGGATAGTTTGGCGACCCCCTCTCAAGTTTACGAGTTGGATCTTGAAAACATTGCACAGATCCAAGTGCCTGCGGTCAATTTAGGGCCTTGGGGCAAGGAACTTCACCAAAGAGGGGAGCGGGTTTTTAGGGAGGATCTTCTAGAGACTATCCCTAACTATCTATTTGGCCTTCTCTACCGTTTTGAAGAATTGCTTTAATACTTAAGTTTTCCATTGACAAGAGATGAAAAGAGGACTAAAATATAGGCAACATAAGGAAACCATTTGCTTTCATCAGGAAAGTAGAATGGTGGAAGGAGAATCTATGATTGAATTTCAAGGTGTAACAAAGGATTATGATGGTCAACTGGCATTGAACCATTTGAACTTAACCATTGAAGATGGACAAATTGTCGGCTTGATCGGCCATAATGGAGCTGGGAAATCAACGACCATTAAGATTCTGGTCAGTGTCATCACCCCAACGACTGGTAGAATCCTAGTAGATGGGAAGGACCTCTATAGCAATCGCTTGGAAATAAAGAAGAAAATTGGCTACGTAGCCGATTCGCCAGATCTCTTCCTTCGATTGACGGCCAATGAATTTTGGGAGTTGGTCGCTACTTCTTATGATATGAGCCAGCAGGAATGTGATGACCGCTTGGAGCATTTGCTCAATCTTTTTGACTTTACAAGTCATCGCTATGAGGTCATCGAGTCTTTCTCTCATGGGATGCGCCAGAAGGTTTTTGTTATCGGAGCTCTACTATCTGATCCAGACATCTGGGTTCTAGATGAGCCCATGACTGGTTTGGATCCACAAGCCTCCTACGATTTGAAGCAGATGATGCGAGAGCATGCGGATAAGGGGAATACTGTTATCTTTTCAACCCATGTCCTCGAAGTAGCAGAGCAACTCTGTGATAAGATTGCCATCCTGAAGAAGGGGAACCTCATCTTTTATGGCACTATCGAGGAATTAAAGGGACAACACCCAGAACAAAGCCTAGAGTCCATCTATCTTGGACTGGCCGGTCGAAGAGAAGAGGTGAGTCCAGATGCGTCTTAAAATGGTTCGTCGTCTAGTCGATGTCAACATCATCTATGCGACTCAGCCCGCCCAATTAGCGAAATTTAGAAAGAAGCAGGAAAAGGATCCGACTAGGAAGGTCAATGTATCCGCCCAGTCCATTCGAACCTATATATTTATCGGTCTCCTTTATCTCTTCCTTTTCGGGATACTTTCTAGTGCCAATGATTTTGTCTCTAGCCCTGGTCCCTTTGTCAATATGATTACGCTTTTTGCGCTCTTAGCCATATCCCAAGGCTTGATGAGTTTTTACAATGTCTTTTACGAAAGCAAGGAT
>CADFQU010000217.1 GCA_902836505.1 Streptococcaceae bacterium | reverse complement strand
ATGAGTGAAGGATGGGAAAATTGTTCAAGTTGGCTATCGGAAACCCTTCTCTGACTGAGGTTTGTAAGAGAAAAGGGAGTTAGACTCCCTTTTCAATTTGCCTTGAAGATGATATAATCATACGAGTGAAATCAATGAAAGAGAGTTAATCATGAGTATTTTAGAGGTGAAAAATTTAAGCCACGGCTTTGGAGACCGGGCTATTTTTGAGGATGTGTCCTTCCGTTTGTTAAAGGGAGAGCATATCGGATTAGTCGGAGCCAATGGTGAAGGGAAATCGACCTTCATGAGCATCGTGACGGGTAAGATGTTGCCTGACGAAGGAAAGGTGGAGTGGTCTAAGTATGTGACAGCTGGTTACCTGGACCAACACGCTGTTCTGAAAGAAGGGCAAACTGTGCGAGATGTTTTACGGACAGCTTTCGACGAACTCTTTAAAGCAGAGGCTCGTATCAATGACCTCTATATGGAAATGGCTGAAGATGGAGCAGATATGGATGCTCTCATGGAAGAGGTTGGAGAGCTCCAGGATCGATTGGAAAGTCGTGATTTCTATACCTTGGATGCTAAGATTGACGAGGTGGCACGGGCTCTTGGCGTTATGGATTTTGGGATGGAGACGGATGTCACAGCCCTTTCAGGTGGCCAACGGACCAAGGTTCTCTTGGCCAAACTCTTACTAGAAAAACCAGATATCTTGCTACTAGACGAGCCAACCAACTACTTGGATGCGGAGCACATCGATTGGCTTAAACGCTACTTGCAGAATTATGAAAATGCCTTTGTCCTTATTTCCCACGATATTCCTTTCTTGAATGATGTAATTAACATCGTCTACCATGTGGAAAATCAACAGTTGACTCGCTATTCTGGGGACTACTACCAATTCCTTGAAGTCTATGAAATGAAGAAATCACAATTGGAAGCGGCTTATGAGCGCCAGCAAAAAGAGATTGCTGATTTGAAAGATTTCGTAGCCCGCAATAAGGCGCGTGTGGCGACACGGAATATGGCTATGTCTCGTCAGAAGAAGCTGGACAAGATGGAACTCATTGAGTTGCAAAGTGAGAAACCAAAGCCCTCCTTTGAATTTAAAAATGCCCGGACTCCTGGACGCTTCATTTTCCAAGCCAAGGACCTTCAAATCGGGTATGATCGTCCTTTAACCAAGCCTTTAAACCTGACCTTTGAACGCAATCAAAAGGTAGCCATCATCGGAGCTAACGGGATTGGGAAAACCACTCTCTTAAAGAGCTTGCTTGGAATCATCCCACCGATTGCTGGAGAAGTAGAGCGGGGAGATTACCTAGAACTTGGCTACTTTGAACAAGAGGTCGAAGGGGGCAATCGTCAGACACCGCTAGAAGCAGTCTGGAATGCCTTTCCAGCTCTCAACCAAGCAGAAGTCCGTGCTGCTCTTGCCCGCTGTGGTTTGACGACCAAGCATATCGAGAGCCAAATTCAGGTCTTATCCGGTGGGGAGCAAGCCAAGGTACGCTTCTGTCTCTTGATGAACCGTGAAAACAATGTCTTGGTCTTGGACGAACCAACCAACCACTTGGATGTGGATGCCAAAGATGAATTGAAACGGGCCCTGAAAGAATACAAGGGATCGATCCTGATGGTTTGCCACGAGCCAGATTTCTATGAAGGCTGGATGGACCAAATCTGGGACTTTAATGAATTGACGTAAACACAAAAAGAGAACCATTTGGTTCTCTTTTGCTTATTTCTTGAAATCGTAGTCTTTTACGATTTCCATTTTTTCAATTTTGACATCTTCTTTTGGTTTGTCTTTGTCGTCTGTTTCAACTTCGGCGATTTTGTCGACAATATCCATGCCGTCGATCACTTGTCCAAAGACAGTGTAGTTACCACCGTCAAGAGTAGGGTTTCCACCATTCTTATAGGCTTCGATGATTTTAGCAGGGAAGCGCTCAGTTGGAAGCTTGCTGGACCAGTCTTCTTTATTTTGGTTAATATAGAATTGGCTACCATTGGTATTTGGACCAGAATTGGCCATGGCTAGAGCACCACGAAGATTGTAGAGGTAAGGGGAGTATTCATTTTCAAAGCCTGCTCCTGAATCTTTAGAGGTATCTTTTCCTTTCCAAATGGACTCACCACCTGTACCATCTCCTTTAGGATCTCCTGTTTGGATCATAAAGTTGTTAATCACGCGGTGGAAGAGGAGGCCGTCATAATAACCTTCCTTAGCGTGGGTTAAGAAATTCTCAACGGCTAAAGGTGCGTATTTCGGAAAGAGCTTAACGGTAATGTCCCCTGTGTTGGTCGTGATTTTCACGACAGCTTCATCTTCAGCAACTTCGTTGGAGAGCTGAGGAAAGACCGCATTTTCATTGGTCATCGCATCTTGGATATCCTTACGAAGTTGATCTAATTTCTTTTGTTCACTAGCATCTACGCTAGAAGTAGTTGATTGCTTAGTTTCTGAAGTCGAGCTAGAGGATGTCTTTGTATCTGATTGATGAGAGCCACATCCTGCCAAAGCTAAACCGGAAAATACAAGTAGGGCAATTAATTTTTTCATATTAATCCTTTCAACACATTAGTCTATCCTCTATTGTACCTTAATTTTCCATTTGATTCAAATCTAGCCTTGGAATATGGTGATATTCAGCTTGCGGGCCTATGAAAAATAAGGTATGATGAGAGGTGAACTATCTTGTTGGAATAATGAGCATTTTTTAAAATTAACAAAGAAATTTCTCTTTTTAAGATAAAATTTGTATCATTCTGTATCAAAAAGTAGGAGCAAGGAAATGAAAAAATGGATT
>CADFQU010000216.1 GCA_902836505.1 Streptococcaceae bacterium | reverse complement strand
ACGGTTTTTACCTATGTAAGGGTCTTATCAACGGTTGAAGAGATCGACCCGACTATTAAACTCAAAGGCTTGGAAGAAGATGCACTTTATAGCTTCGAAGGGACGGACCAAGTCTATTCAGGAGCTGAGCTCATGTATGCTGGCTTAACCGTCGTTCTTCCTCAGGGAGATTTCCTCACTAAACAATATGTTTTTGTCAAAAAATAAAAGGAGACAGCCAAATGAAATGGTATAAAAAAATCGGACTTCTTGCAACAACAGGCTTAGCCTTGTTTGGGCTCGGCGCTTGCTCCAACGATGGTAAATCTGCGGATGGCACAGTGACCATCGAGTATTTCAACCAGAAAAAAGAAATGACCAAAACCTTGGAAGAAATCGCTCGTGATTTTGAAAAGGAAAACCCTAAGATTAAGGTCAAGGTTGTCAATGTACCGAACGGTGGTGAAGTATTGAAAACACGTGTCCTGGCAGGAGATGTGCCAGATGTGGTTAATATATACCCACAGTCCATCGAACTACAAGAATGGGCAAAAGCAGGTGTCTTCGAAGATTTGTCCAATAAAGACTATCTGAAACGCGTGAAAAATGGCTACGCTGAAAAATATGCCGTGAACGGAAAAGTCTACAACGTTCCCTTTACAGCCAATGCTTATGGAATTTACTACAACAAAGATAAATTCGAAGAACTGGGTTTGAAGGTTCCTGAAACCTGGGATGAATTTGAACAGTTAGTCAAAGACATCGTTGCTAAAGGACAAACACCATTTGGAATTGCAGGTGCAGATGCTTGGACACTCAATGGTTACAATCAATTAGCCTTTGCGACAGCAACAGGTGGAGGAAAAGAAGCCAATCAATACCTTCGTTATTCTCAACCAAATGCCATTAAATTGTCTGATCCGATCATGAAAGATGACATCAAGGTCATGGATATCCTTCGCATTGATGGTTCTAAGCAAAAGAACTGGGAAGGTGCAGGCTATACAGACGTTATCGGAGCCTTCGCACGTGGGGATGTCCTCATGACACCAAATGGGTCTTGGGCGATTACAGCTATTAATGAACAAAAACCGAACTTTAAGGTTGGAACCTTCATGATTCCAGGAAAAGAAAAAGGACAAAGCTTAACTGTTGGTGCAGGAGACTTGGCATGGTCTATCTCAGCCACCACCAAACATCCAAAAGAAGCCAATGCCTTTGTGGAATATATGACACGTCCAGAAGTCATGCAAAAATACTACGATGTGGACGGATCTCCAACAGCGATCGAAGGGGTTAAACAAGCAGGAGAAGATTCACCGCTTGCTGGTATGACCGAATATGCCTTTACGGATCGTCACTTAGTCTGGTTGCAACAATACTGGACCAGTGAAGCAGACTTCCATACCTTGACCATGAACTATGTCTTGACCGGTGATAAACAAGGCATGGTCAATGATTTGAATGCCTTCTTTAACCCGATGAAAGCGGATGTGGATTAGGAGTAGAGAGACTATGAAAAAAGTATTACAAAAATATTGGGCATGGGCTTTTGTGGTCATCCCCCTCTTGTTACAAGCAATTTTCTTCTATGTGCCGATGTTTCAAGGAGCCTTTTACAGTTTTACCAACTGGACAGGATTGACTTATAACTACAAATTTGTCGGCTTAAACAACTTTAAGCTCCTCTTCATGGATCCAAAATTCATGAATGCGATTGGATTTACCGCAATCATCACGATTGCCATGGTGGTTGGTGAGATTGCCCTTGGGATCTTTATCGCGCGTGTCTTGAACTCTAAAATCAAAGGCCAAACCTTCTTCCGTGCTTGGTTCTTCTTCCCAGCTGTTTTGTCTGGTTTAACAGTGGCTTTGATCTTCAAGCAAGTCTTCAACTACGGTCTTCCAGCGATTGGGAATGCCCTTCACATTGAGTTTCTCCAAACCAGTCTTTTAGGGACTAAGTGGGGGGCGATCTTTGCGGCTGTCTTTGTCCTTCTTTGGCAAGGGGTGGCTATGCCCATCATCATCTTCCTAGCTGGTTTGCAATCCATTCCAACTGAGATGACAGAAGCAGCAAGGATTGATGGCGCGACTAGCAAGCAAGTTTTCTGGAACATTGAATTGCCTTACTTGCTACCAAGTGTCTCTATGGTCTTTATCCTAGCCCTCAAAGGTGGGCTGACTGCCTTTGACCAAGTCTTTGCTATGACCGGTGGTGGTCCAAACAATGCCACAACCTCACTTGGGCTCTTGGTTTATAACTATGCCTTTAAAAACAACCAATTCGGTTATGCCAATGCCATTGCCGTAATCTTGTTCTTCTTGATTGTAGTGATTTCGATCGTCCAATTGAGAGTATCTAAGAAATTTGAAATTTAAGAGGAGAAGCACGATGAAACAAGATGAAAGAAAAGCCTTGATTGGCAAATACATTCTATTGATTCTAGGATCGGTTCTGATTTTAGTACCGCTCCTTGCCACCCTCTTTAGTTCCTTCAAACCAACTAAGGATATTGTAGATAATTTCTTTGTTTTTCCAACCAACTTCACATGGGACAATTTTAGTCGCCTCTTGGCTGATGGTATCGGAGGCTATTACTGGAACTCAGTTGTCATCACTGTCTTGTCCCTTCTTGCTGTGATGATCTGTATCCCTATGGCAGCCTACTCCATTGCTCGTAATATGAGTAAGAGAAAAGCCTTTACCATCATGTATACCCTCTTAATCCTTGGTATCTTCGTACCCTTCCAAGTAATCATGATCCCGATTACCGTCATGATGAGCAAGCTCGGTTTGGCCAAACCCGATTCTTCAATTCTCTTAGCAGCCTTAGCATATTCAGTAATGTAAT
>CADFQU010000215.1 GCA_902836505.1 Streptococcaceae bacterium | reverse complement strand
AGTGCAAGAATGGCCATGGGGCAGAAATTTATCACAGCCATGGTGATAATACTGCTGTTAGCTGGATTTGAAGTCATCTATATAAGAATTGTAAAGAAAAATAGCAACAAGTACTTGTTGTCATTAATGGAACCCAAAAGAGATGAATAAAGTAGAATAAAATAGGAAAAGGAGGAGCCGATATGAAGCATATTCTGGTAATTGAAGATGAAGCCTTGATTCGAGATGAAATTGTTATCTTGTTAGAGAAAGCGGGTTATCAAGTTGATAAGTTGACTGACTTCAAAGATACAACCCAGCAAGTGCTGCAATACGATACGGATCTAATCATACTGGATTTGAATTTGCCGGGAGAAACAGGTTTTCAAATTTGTAAAAATCTCAAATCAAAACGCTCTGTGCCCATATTGGTTCTCACCTCTCGTGAACAATTAAAAGATGAAATCTACGCTCTGAAATTAGGGGCAGATGAATATCTAACAAAGCCTTTCAAGAAAGAAAGATTTTTGGCACGTATAGAAAATATCTTGAAACGCTATGAAGGCAGACAAAATCTACTTGAAAAAGACAATTTTCTGCTGGATAGACAGACTTATACCCTTTATATCAATGGACAGTCGATTTTACTCCCCCAAAATCAAGGGAAATTGTTAGAAACCTTATTGATTACTAATGCTCCTGTCGTCACAAAAGAAGAACTAAGCATGAAACTGTGGAATACAACTGAGTTCATCGATGAAAATGCCCTTCAAGTAAATATTGCAAGGCTCAAAAAGGTGATGAAACAAGCTGGTATTGCACTTCAAGTCAAGTCCGTCAGAGGCATCGGTTACAAATTGGAAGAGGTAAGTCCAGATGAAACAGAATCTTAAATATCTAGCTACTTACCTGCCCTGGTTACTTGTTCTTTTAGCATTTGATCTATTCACAGCGATTCTGCTTTGGCTCTCAGATGTGAGAATGTTTCAAGCTCTCATCCTGCTCTATCTTTTAGCTACAGTCCTGCTCTTTTTTATCCTATCACTCCTACTTATAAGAAGAGAAAGAAAAAAAGCAACTGCTTATAAAAACTTCATAGCCAATCCTAAGATGGATACGGAGCTGGAATTATTGCGTTTATCAACTACCTCAGAGAAAGAGAGCATCAAAGAAATCGCAAATGCGCTGTACCAAAGGCAGGCGGAAGTTGGAAAGCTCAACTCATTACTAGCCGACTATGAGGACTATGTTGAAAAATGGGCGCATGAGATTAAACTTCCTTTATCACTTCTTTCCCTCCTTCTAGACAATCAAAGTGACCAACTACCTGAGGATACTGCTTTTAAGTTGGATTATGTAAAAAGTCAAATCCAAGGAAATGTATCACAGATACTATTTTATTACAGGGTTAAAAGTGAAAAAAATGATTTTCTATTTGAAGATGTCGACCTCAAAGAGTGTATTCAGGATCTTTTAGAAAACTTTGATCCCTTTCTTAAAGAAAAGAATTTTACTATTCAGCTAGAAAACATACAGGGAAACTACTACACCGATCAACGCAGTTTTGAATTTATCCTGTCTCAAATACTAGCCAACGCCCTTAAATATAGCTCTGACAAACCAGAACTCAAGATTTCTATGTCAAGTGACAAGGGGTGCAAAACCCTGACTATTAGGGATAATGGGTGTGGAGTTAAAACTTGCGACCTCCCTCATATCTTTGAAAAAGGATTTACAGGTGATTCAGGAGAGACAAGGAAAAAATCAACAGGCATGGGTCTCTATCTTGTCAAACAATTAGCAGATGCTTTAAAAATCGACATCGTAGTAAAATCTGAATGGATGCATGGATTTGAAATCTCTCTTTCTATTTCGTAATTTTTCGATTAAGAAAATTGCCTAGTCATAGAAAGCACATATTTTATGCCGAAAAGGAAATCAGCGTTTTTATTTTTTTGTTAGCATCAAAATTCTTAATTTATGAATCAAAAAACACCTGATAAAAGCCTAACCAGCTCTACTTCAGGTGTTTTGTTTTTATTAATTTATCTTACTGTTCTTTTGATTTTCTGTTTCCTAGGGCTAATCCAAGTCCAGCGAACAATAGGCCAAGTCCCATGAGACTTTGATTTCTTGTATCATTGCTTCCTGTTTCAGGAAGTTTAGCTGGATCTTGTTTGATGACTGCTGGAGCAGCTACTGGCTTAGTTGCAGTGATCATTGGAACTGGCACATGTGCAGTTGGTTTTGGTTGCGGGATTGGTTGAGGTTGTGGTTGAGGAGTTGGTTTTGGTTTTGGTTGTGGTGTTTCCTTCTCAACAACTGGAATCGTTGTGCGACGCTCTTGATAGAATTTATAGCTATCTTTTGTGACCTTGTAGCTACGCCCTTCTTTGACAGTTTCTGCAATCCACTTTGTTGCTTCGTTTGTTAATGTGCCAGCCAAGTCATTGGACATGTTCATCCAACGGCCTTCAGACACAAAATCTTTGTAGTACTTTTCTCCGTATAATGGAGTTGAAACATATCTTTCAATTCCAGCTGCTTTTAGATTGGCTATTGTTTCAGCAACTGTTGGAATTGATGGATCTTCTTTCATATCAGCATCTGTTAACAGCACTACAAACTTTCTATTATTCGCTGCCTTAGACCAATCGTAAGTCGAAATAATTTGGTTCAAGGCTGGTGTTGAAGTTTCTGGGGCATCTCCACCGATGGCCAACTTCACATCTGCTAAAGCTTTTTCCAGTTTAGCTGGATCGGATGTGAAGTAAGAACCGCCGAAATCAGTTAAAATAGTTCCTTCATCCGTTCTACCTCTTTCACGCCCATATACTTCGTCACTGAATGTTGCTAGCCCAAAAC
>CADFQU010000214.1 GCA_902836505.1 Streptococcaceae bacterium | reverse complement strand
GCAAGAAACCTTTTTGAAGGCTCCAACGTAGGGCAACTTGAGCAACAGATTTTCCGTTACGTTCAGCCACTGCTTCAACGTCTTCATTCCCAAAAATACTACCAGTACCTAGTGGGCTGTATGCTTCAAGAAGAATGTCACGCTCCTTGCAATAGGCAACCAAATCTTCTTGGGCACAACCAGGAGCCAAGAGGATTTGATTGACATGTGGCACAATTTCAGCTGTTTCAAGAAGAGCTTCTAGGTGATGTTGCATAAAGTTAGACACACCGATAGCACGCACCTTACCTTCTTTGTAGACTTCTTCCATTGCCTTCCAAGCGCCTGCATTGCCAGCCTTCCACGCATCATTATCGCGAAGTGCCTTTGGATTTGGCCAGTGGATGAGCAAAAGATCCAAATAATCCACACCTAATCTTTCGAGAGATTCGTCGATAGAGGCCTTAGCCAAATCATAATCGTGCTTGTCATTCCAGAGTTTCGTCGTTAGGAAAATATCCTCACGCGCCACATCACTATCTGCAATTGCCTTACCTACAGAAACCTCGTTACCGTAGATTTGCGCCGTATCAATATGTGTGTAACCCGCCTTAAGTGCGAAACTAACGCTGTTATAAGCTTCTTCCCCTTCTGGAATCTGCCAAGTCCCAAAACCAATTTTAGGAATCGTAACGCCATTTGAAAGTGTATATGTTTCCATCCTGTTCTCCTTTTCAAGTTGTAACAGAATTATCTTAAAGGATATAAGATAAAATTGCAAAGATTAGCTATGATGTCTAGAAAAAAACTCCAAATGGTAGTTTATGACCAGATGGAGCTCCTATTCCTTATGATTAATCTCTATCATCATAGCCTTTTGGATGGCTTGAATGCCATGCCCAGGCACTTTGGATGATTTTTTCAATATTGTCAAATTGTGGTTTCCAGCCAAGTACTGTACGAGCCTTTTCAGAGGATGCAATCAATGTATCAGGATCACCAGGACGACGATCAGCCTTCTCAGCTGGGATTTCCTTACCTGTTACCTTACGAGCTGCTTCCAGGATTTGACGGTTTGAAAATCCAGTTGAAGAGCCTAGGTTGAAGGCTGTTGACTCATTTCCTTTGCGGAGATATTCCACTGCCAAAAGGTGGGCATCCGCCAAGTCGAATGGATGCACATAGTCACGAACATTTGTACCATCTGGAGTATTGTAGTCGTCACCAAAAATCATGATTTTCTCACGAACACCTTGAGCCACTTGGAGAATAATTGGCAAGAGGTGGGTTTCAGGACCATGATCCTCACCAATCGAACCATCAGGTTTGGCACCCGCCACATTAAAGTAACGAAGAGGAACATACTTGATGCCGTAGGCTTGGTCTGACCACTTCATGATGGTTTCCATCATAAGCTTGCTTTCACCGTAAGGATTGATTGGGTTTTGTGGTGTTGTTTCAAGGATTGGAATTTCTTCTGGGATACCGTAAGTTGCTGCTGTTGATGAGAAGACAATGTATTTAACACCGCATTCGTTCATAACTTCAAGCAACTTCACCATACCAGCAGTGTTATTGTCGAAATACTTAAGTGGCTTTTCCATAGACTCAGCCACAAGTGAGTAAGCCGCAAAGTGAATAACGGCATCGACATCAGGATTTTCCTTAAAGACCTTACGCATAAAGTCCTGATCTGCCAAATCCCCCTCGTAGAATACAGCGTCTGGATGGACTGCCGCACGGTGACCGGTCACCAAGTTATCCACGACAACGACTTTTTCTTGGCCCGTTTCAACCAAACGGTCCACCATGTGAGAACCGATGTAACCAGCTCCACCTAAAACTAAGATTGCCATAAAATTTACCTTTTTCTTATTTTTCTATTATTATAACATAATTCTAGTCTACAAGACCAACTTCATTAAGGAAGCGTTTAAAGGCTTGACGTCCAGCATTATCAGTCTTATAAACACCTGCATCTTCCAATACACGGGCAAAGATATCTGCTACCGATTGACGAACGAGGGCTTCTGCGGTTGCAGCTGTCACCTCTGGATGGTTTTCTTTGAGTTGTTCTGCCCATTCTTGGTGAATAGGTGCAACAGCTTCACATTTGTCTAAAAGAAAGTCTTCAACTTCTTTTAATTCGCTCTTAAGTCGTGGGGGCAAAATGGCTAAGCCCATGACCTCAATCAAGCCAATATTTTCCTTCTTGATATGTTGCACATCAGCATGCGGATGATATACACCATCTGGATGTTCTTCTGAAGTTTGGTTGTCACGAAGAACAAGATCCAACTCATACTGGCCATCACGCTTACGCGCAATAGGAGTAATCGTATGATGCGGGGTGCCATCTGATTCAGCTAGAACTCCCACCTCTGGATCTGAGTAAGTACGCCATGTTGCCAGAATCTTAGAAGACAAAGCTAATAGCGACTCTTTTTGTCTACTCTTGATACGTATAACAGACATTGGCCAATTAACAATACCTGCTTCAACCTCAGGAAAGCCTTCAAAGCTAAATGTCTCTTCGACTTCAGCAATCTCCATAGGGAAAGTATGACGGCCTCCTTGATAATGTTCATGTGTCAAAATTGAACCACCAACAATTGGAAGGTCAGCATTTGATCCTGCAAAATATCCTGGAAATTCCTCAACAATGGATAGAAGGCGTTCAAAAGTCAAGTCACTGATTTTCATAGGTTCATGTTGATTATAAAAGAAAATAGAGTGTTCATTAAAGTAAGCATAAGGCGAGTATTGGAAGCCCCAATCATTTCCTTCCATTTGGAAACGAATAACACGGTGATTACTACGTGCTGGGTGATTGATACGACCAAGATAACCTTCATTTTCCATACAAAGCTGACACT
>CADFQU010000213.1 GCA_902836505.1 Streptococcaceae bacterium | reverse complement strand
TTCCTCCTTTCCTTTGAAATACATCTGTTTAGGTCTAGAAGAGCATAGTATACCTTAATTTTCTTAAAATAAACTAAAGATTGCAGTCATGAAAAGAAAAAGATCCAGTTGACTACATAGCCACCGGATCCTTCTCATCCTGCTTCTTATTCTATACGCAGCTTAACGATGCACTGTTACTTTTCCAGTACGATAATCCAAACTAATCCCACTCTGGACATTTGGAACAAAAACGTTAAACTCTAGACTGCCATCGCTGGATTTTGCTTCTATTTGACTGCCGACTGGTACCAAATCTTCATCTGAAGCATAGTAGAGAGTTACCCGATAACGGACCCGCATATTTTTATCTAAGGCCTTGCGAACAAGGGTTTCATAGTAATTTTGTCCCGTTGAAAAACTATCACGCGCTTGATTCGCCCAAGCTGTTTGAACCGCAATATTTTTAGGATTCGTCATCGAGGCATCAAACCCATCTAAGTTGCCAATCAAGGCATAGCCGAGAAGGTGACCCCGATCAACCGCATGGTCATATTCCCCAGCTAAATTGGTTACTTGGTGCCAGCCAGCGGGGGCCCAATCTATGTCCGTCTGTTCTCTCTTTTGGTATTGACGAGTCGCCTTGGTCATCAAAGCGTTGGCAACTGTGGGAATTTCTTGTCCTTTTACAGTCTTTGTTTTTGTATCTGCATAAGGGAGACTCGCAACATCTGCATCCAGATTGGTTTTGTTCTGGTTAATAATGAAAGCGCCTGCTTCGTTCCATTGAATGTTCTTTCCTAGTTTCGTACGAACACTATCCGTCAGAACACTCTCTGCTAGTTCCTTACTCGGTGTTGCTTGTTGACTCGAAGTGACAACCGTTTGAACTTGAGAGTGACTAGCGACTGGCTGAGGTTGACTAAAATAATACCCGCCGATCGAGAGAGCTGCAGCCACCACCAAGCCTAGTAAGGTTTGTCCCGATTTTTTCATTTTAAGTGGTTTCTTTTGATTGTTTGCCACAATGATTTCCTCTATTTCTACTGAATTGGAAAGAGCCTGGGATCACGATCTCAAGCTCCTCTTTTTGATAAATAGTTACTTACCTGTAAATTTCTGAAGGATTTCCTTCCATGTATCTGGCGAGAGAATAGACCAAGGATCCTTCCCATTACCAATGATACCATATCCAATGACCAAGCCAAGAGCGAAGACAATCGCTAAAATAGTAAGAACCAATAGGACGATTCCCAATTGTTTTCCAATTGCTTTTAATTTAGTTTTCATCATCATCTTCCTTCACACGACGTACATCTGCTCCAAGAGCCACCAATTTCTCATGGAATTTAAAATATCCACGGTCAAGGTGTGTTAACTTGCTAACTTTGGTTTCTCCCTCAGCTACAAGCCCCATTAAAATCAAGGTCGCACTAGCACGCAAGTCTGTCGACATCACTTCAGCCCCTTGTAAGCTAGCTCCACCTTGGATGCGGGCTGTATCTCTCATAATATCTGAGTGTAAGCCCATCCGACGCATCTCTTCCAAGTGTTGGAAGCGATTTTCAAAGACTGTTTCAATCATAGTCGATTCACCAGAGGCCATGGCCATCAAAGCAGTGAATTGGGCTTGCATATCTGTAGGAAAGCCTGGATAAGGCAAGGTTTTTACTGTCACTGGCTTCAACTTAGAAACATCTGAGCGAATGCGAATACCATTTTCTTCTTCCGTTACCTCAACACCCATTTCTTGCATCTTAGAAAGAAGAGGGCGGTTGTGTTCCCAAATAGCATCCTCGATTAAAACGTCTCCACCTGTCATGGCTGCACCAACCATGAAAGTGCCTGCCTCAATTCGGTCTTGAACGACATTATGAACCGCTCCATGCAGGCGATCCACCCCAACAATCGTCAAGGTTTCTGTCCCAGCTCCACGCACCTTAGCGCCCATTTTATTTAAAAGAGAAGCCAAATCCACAATCTCAGGTTCGCGGGCTGCATTTTCGATAACAGTAGTTCCATCTGCCAAAGTTGCTGCCATCATAATATTTTGGGTGGCACCTACAGATGGGAAATCCATATAGATATGCGCCCCATGAAGACGATCTGCTTTTGCTTCAATGTATCCAGCTGTTTGAGTAATCTTAGCCCCCATAGCTTCCAAGCCCTTCAAGTGCAAATCGATTGGACGACTACCAATGGTACATCCGCCCGGCATGGAAACTTTGGCATGACCATTCCGAGCCAAGACAGGGCCTAAAACAACGATCGAAGCTCGCATCTTGCTGACATATTTGTAAGGCGCTTCTTCTGTTAAAGGCTGAGTTGCATCAACGACTACTGTATTGGTCTCTTCATCAAACGTCACTTGAGTGTTCAAGCCACGAACGACATTATTCATGGTAAAGACATCAGATAAAACAGGAACATTGGTCAAAGTCGTTGTTCCTTCACTGGCCAAAACAGTTGCTGCTAAAAGGGGAAGGACGGCATTCTTTGCTCCTTCAATCTTCACAGTTCCAACTAGGCGATTTTGACCACCGTTTACAATAATTTTATCCATACTCGTTATTACTCCATTTCATTCAGTCACGACTACTATCATACCATAAATTCATCAAAAAAGAAGCTAAAAGTTCCCGTTAAACAACTGCCGACTGAATTCATAAATACTGATAAAGAAGCTACTCGTCAAATACCCTAAACTAATACTAATCAATAGAATAAGAAGACGAATTTTCACGGCTGTATCAGCACTTACCTTTAAAAAACGCTCCCACTGAACCACCGTTGAAAGAAGGTGGTAGGCAAAAGAAATAAATAATAGGTGACTGCAAAAAGTAAAAATCATTTGAATCATACCTCTATTATACCACAAGAAAAAGTTT
>CADFQU010000212.1 GCA_902836505.1 Streptococcaceae bacterium | reverse complement strand
AAGTTCGGCTGTCGCAAGTAGTCCAGTAGTTGAAGAAGCAAGTGTGAAAACCGTCGCAGTGAGCTACCATACTAGCGCTAGCATTAAGGAAGAAGGAACCAGTGGGCTTCCAAAAACGGGACAAGATGAGCTTGCTTCAGTACTTCTTAGTCTTTTCGGAATGACCTACCTTGCCTTGGCAGGAATGCTTGTCAGCAAAAAACGTGAAGAAAACTAATAAAAAAGGAAGATTCCTCTTTAGGAGGGCTTCCTTTTTTACTATTCTTAAGAAGAATCCTACAAAAAATCGTAGCCTATACTGACTACGACTTTTTATCAATAGTTGATTAAGTGTTCATTCCCACTTCCTCCACCCAAACACTGCGGACAAAGAAGATACTGATGAGGGCAAGGGCTAGGAATATCCCTGCGACATAATAGTAGGGTTGGTCCAGAGTTGTTGAACGACCAGAGAGGTTAACAATACCTCGGTAGAAGGCTCCAGCAGTTGCCGTGGCGACAGCTGAGTTCCAAAGATTAAGAGTGATTCGAGAAAGGCCTTTTACCACTAGTTGCAGAGCCACTAGAAAGGCGCCACCAATCAAAGGAATCAAGAAGAGGTAGTGCATGAAGGCAGAGGTTTCGCCAAAACTAAAGTGTTCGTAGATGCGACTTCCGACAAAGAAGAAAGCTGAGATCAGAGTGTAGCAGAGGATGGTCTTTTTCACTCGTTGTTTAATAGGATTAGTAACCGATGTAGACAATGTCACTCACCGCCCTTTCTGAGATAGTACCATTTGTTGTTGGTTTGTTCATAACTTGGCCATTGAAGTAAAGGGTAGAAGAACCACCACCGTCCAGGTTATAGGCTGTTTTAACGCCATAAGATTTCATCACTTCAGCTAATTGGTAGAGGGAGAGACCTTCACTCTCTGAAGTCCGTCCATCTGAGACGACAATGATGTAGTGGTTTTCATCGATAATCCCGATGGCTGTTCGTGGGTTAGAAGACATGGATTGTCCCACCTCTGAGTTAGTATCGACGGTAATTTCTCCATCTTCGACTAAGGAAGGACCGAAAGCAAGGAGATTGACGACCCCATCTTTGACCAATTGCTCAGCTGAGATTTCATCCTCGTAGATAATCTTGAAGGAACCATCCTTATAAATGGCTAGGTCTCCATTGCTAGAGTCTTCCCGAACCGTATCGCGATAAACCACTCCGTTTCGGATGACATAGCCTGTGCTATTGGCTCCGTAGTAGTCTCCATTGACGGCTAGAATAGCATTATTATTAGCTGCCGTGACAGATGTCTTGGCTGTCACGTTTGTTCCATAGGTGTTTTGGGCTAGAGCCGTCTTGAGATAGTCTGAGGAGCTGACTGTAATATCTGCAATGTAAACCTGGGTATTTTCAACTGTTTTTTCTGTCAAGTTTACCTGGATATTGTCATCGGAGTAACTGCTATCTGTTGTGGTAGCGGATGCCGCAGCTTGTTCAGCAACTTTAGTATCAGTAGTCGTAGCTTTGACTGTTTGGATAGCATCCGATAAGACAAAGGTCTTGAGCATAGAATAGCTGAAGGAGCTCGTTAGCAGGATACCAAAACAAGCAGCGTAAGTATAAGATTTTTTAAAGAATTTCATGAGTAGGTGCAGTCCTTTCCTTGAAAATGATTTTTTTCTGAATCAGCCATGAGACGACGAAAAGCAAGAGTCCGACGATCACTTTGCTGAGGAGCAAATGGAGACCGAAGCTTGTATAGAAAAGTCGAATCAAGAGGGTATCGAGAATAAAGAGTCCAATAGCAAGTCCCAAGTAACCACTTCCGGTTCGGGCCAGGCTGTCTTTGTTCTTAAAGACTAGCCGTTTGTTAGTTGAGTAGTTAAAGATGGAGCTGGTCACACGAGCAATCCCGTTTGCAAGGAGAATCCGAAGGTTAATCGGCACCGCCATCATCACGAAAAGGAAAAAGGCATAGACCAGATAGTCAACGATAAAGCTACTCAGGGAAGAGAGGGCAAACTTGAACATGTCCTTGTAGATCATGAGGCCGTCTCGAATAGGGCGGAAGTGAGACCCTTCATTGTCATTGATATAGATTGTTTCAATCGGAACTTCCAAGATGGGGAAGGACTTGCTTGCTACGAGGAGCACATTCATTTCATACTCATACCGTTGCCCCTCGATTTCTAACATAAAGGGGATCATATTAGTTGTAAAGGCTCGAAGGCCAGTCTGCGTATCCGTCACAGCGACCCCTGTTTGTTGCTTGAACAAGAAGCGGGTCAACTTATTTCCAAAAGCAGAACGTAAAGGAACCTTGCCTGAAAAGGCGCGTGCCCCTAAAATCAATTGGTTCGGATTTTCTTGTGACTGATTGGCCACGCGGAAGATATCCCATACCTTATGTTGGCCATCAGCATCGGCAGTGATAACTGTCCCGTATTGCCCTTGCTCTTGAATGTGGGCGTAGGCTGTTTTGAGAGCCCCTCCTTTTCCAAGGTTCACTTCGTGGTGAAGGACTGTAGCTAGCCCGTCTAATTTTTCAAAAATAGCTTGGCACTCCTCAGAACTACCATCGTCCACAACGATAATGGAGAAGTCACATTTTTCTCTTAATTTATGAACCAGTTTGAGAAGTTTTTGATCGGGTTGATAAGCAGGGATGACTAAATAATTCATAACCGTTCCTCGTTTCTTGTTTGTGATGAAGGTAGTATAACCGCCCTTTCTTAAAGCTAACTGATATCAGTTTTCTTTAAGGAAAGGAGGAGATTTCCTTGCTGTATAAAAACTAGAGAAAATAATAGAAGAAAAATAAATCTTCTCGAAAAGTATCAAGGGAAGGTATTTTTACTTGCCTTCCATCCCAAAGTCTGGTATAATAGTTTCTTGTGAG
>CADFQU010000211.1 GCA_902836505.1 Streptococcaceae bacterium | reverse complement strand
GTCTATCTTCCAAAAGTTAGTCGTTCAGCAAGTGCTGAAGGGACCACCCAGGAACTCAAGGTTGTTGCTGTTGGGAAGAACGGCCAACGTTCAGATGCGGGAACTGTGGCTTTTGATTGGGGCATGACAGTGTCAGATACCAGTCTTCCAAAAGCCCTAGCACCAAACGTGGTGATTGGAGCGAAAGTCATCGGTTCGAGCTTCCCAGATGCGGATGGTAGTGAAGGCATTGAAGGTATGTTAAATGGTACCATTACCAGTCTTTCAGACAAATGGTCTTCTGCTCAATTGAGTGGAACGGTAGATATTCGCTTGACACAACCACGGACCATTGTTCGTTGGGTGATGGACCATGCCGGTGCTGGTGGGGAATCGGTCGATGATGGCAAGATGAATACCCGTGACTTCGACCTTTACTACAAGGATGAAGCGGGTGAATGGAAGCTCGCCAAGGAAGTCCGTGGCAATAAAGCCCATGTGTCTGACATCACACTCGACCATCCAATCAAGGCTCAAGAATGGCGTCTCCATGTCATTACGGCAGATAACGGCACCCCATGGCAAGCCATCCGGATTTACAACTGGAAGATGTATGAAAGTCTGGATACTGAAACGGTCAACATCCCGATGAAACATGCTGCAGCGCAAAACTTGGGCAATCATTTTGTTCAAGTCGGTTTCAAAGATGTTCCGGCCAATACCACACTGACTCTTTATGCCGATAAAGAAGCGACTAGTCCAATTGCGACCATGACTGCCGATCAAGCTGGGAATCTGATCTTTAAACCACTCGGATTTGAATCAACTCCGTCTCTTCTTTACTACCGTGCGCAAGAACCTGGTAAAGATATCAGTAATGTCTTGGCGATCGAAGTTCCAAAGAATGATAAAGAAATTGCGGGACTTCAATTTGAAGATGGGTTGACTAAGAAGGTCTACCGGGAAGGGGATGCCCTCTCCTTGAAAGGAGCAACACTCCGTGTTCATTATAAAGATGGCCAAGCAGATCAACTGGTCAACCTCACCAACTCAGGAGTAGAGATTCATGGTTTTGACAGCAGCAAGCTTGGAGAACAACACTTAGAAGTTTCTTACCTTGGTCAGAAATTGGATAAGACTCTCACTGTTTTTGTGGTCAGTGCAGAGGAAGCAGGTGAAAAAGCAGTTGCTGGCCTGGAATTGACCGATAAACCAAAAGTAGAATATATCGTCGGAGAAGCATTTGAAAAAGAAGGCGGACGCTTTACAGTTGTCTTTGATGATGAAACAACCGAAACGCACGCCTTGACCGATGAAGGTGTAGAAGTAACTGGATTTGATGCGAGCAAGGAAGGTCGTCAAACCATCACTATCCATTACAAAGGAGCTAGCACAAGCTTTGATGTCCTCGTCAATCCAAAACCAGCTCTCAACGATGAATATCTCAAGCAAAAATTGGCTGAAGCTGAAGCTGCAAAAGCCAAAGTAGACTTTACTTTTGCCACTCCTGAAGTCAAAGAAGCCTTGTTGGCTGGAATAGCTGCTTCTGAAAAAGTCTTGAAAGAGCATGATACCAGCACACAAGATCAAGTCAATGAGCAGTTGAACCAATTGACCGCTCTCTTGAAAGCATTGGATGGTCAAGCTAATCTAACAAAAGAAAAAGAAGCTCTCTCTGCTCTGACAGAGGAAGCGACCGCTCTATTAGCAAGTAAGCCAAATCACCCTTCTGGTGACGCTTTGCAGGCACTGGTTGAGAAAAATAAAGAACTCCTAGACTCTTCAGAGCTCACTCCTGAAGCGCTCGCAACCGCAAAAACAGGTCTAGAAATCTTGATTGCGCTCCTGAAAGAAGATAAGCCAGTGGTTTTTGTAGACCCTGTGACTGGAGTCGAAGTTCAATTCTCTAACTTGGAGCCTACTGCTATTAAGGGACTGAAAGTCGCGAAAGTTGAAGCCAATCAGGCAGAAAAAGAAGAACTGAAGGGACGAGAAGCGACTATCTTTGATATCGAAGGAGTCGATGCAAGTGGTCAGGATGTCGATACCCAGCATCCATCCCTTGTGAAAATCCCTGTGGATAAGGATAAAGAAGTGGAGCAAGTCCTCTTCTTCCCAGAAGGTCAAGCACCTCAATCCTTAGCCTTTGAGCGAGAAGGAGATACCGTTATCTATACAGCTCCTCACTTTACCCACTATGCGATTGTCTATAAGACACCAAGTCCAGTGGTACCGGATCAACCGATCCAACCAGAGGAACCGGCTAAACCAGATCAGCCTGTTCAACCAGAGGAGCCAGCTATACCGGATCAACCTGCGACACCAGATCAACCAGCTCAGCCGGAGAATCCAACAAAACCAGAACAACCGGATGGCAATCAACCGTCACCAGAACTATTGAATCCGACGAAACCAACTGATCCATTGAATCAAAAGGAAAACGGACCAGATCTTCTGGATCAAGGAGTTCAACAAGTTTTGAGTCGCTATTTAACACCGTCTAAAGAAGGAACTTCTCAACAAGATCATGCTAGCAAAGATACTGACAAGGAATTGCCAACAACGGCAAGTTTAGAGGCTACGTTTGCAGCAGAGGCTGTTTTCCTAGCAGCGCTTGGAGGTTTCCTCTTGGCCGGTAAGAAGAAAGAAGAGTAACTTTTTAAGAGTCTTTAAAAGTTAAATTCAATCGTAAACCTCCTTTGTAAAAAACAAGGGAGGTTTTATGATGCAGATTCTAATAGAGGAGGATCACTCTAGACTTGCTAATAAGAGGTAGAAATCCACTATTTTTCTACCTCTTTTACAGCTTTTGTGATATAATTATCATGTATAAAAAATAGAAGGAGTCATATCCAATGGCAAAATTGACTGTTAAAGACGTTGACTTGAAAGGGAAAAAAGTTCTCGTTCGTGTTG
>CADFQU010000210.1 GCA_902836505.1 Streptococcaceae bacterium | reverse complement strand
CGCGTTTTATCGAGATTGGTCCTGGGAAAGTCTTGTCTGGATTCGTCAAAAAGATTGATAAAACTGCTCAACTTGCAAATGTTGAAGATCAAGCAAGTTTACAAGCACTCTTAGAAAATTAGACCAAAATGGTAGAAGTTCTGAAAGGAGAAAAATGAATCTAGAACAGAAAAATGTCTTTATTACGGGCTCAAGTCGAGGAATTGGTCTTGCCATTGCTCATAAATTTGCCAGCTTGGGAGCCAACGTTGTCTTGAATAGTCGTGGTGAAATCTCCGAGGATCTTCTAGACGAATTTAAACCATACGGGGTGAAGGTCCTTGCTATTTCTGGTGATGTTTCTGATTTTACGGATGCAAAACGAATGGTGGATCAAGCCATTGAAGGGCTAGGTTCAGTTGACGTCCTAGTGAATAACGCCGGGATTACTCAAGACACTCTCATGCTGAAGATGACAGAAGAAGATTTTGAGAAGGTCTTGAAAGTCAATCTAACGGGTGCTTTTAATATGACGCAAGCAGTCTTGAAGCAGATGATAAAAGCTCGTGAAGGGGCCATTATCAATATGTCTAGTGTCGTTGGTTTGATGGGAAATATCGGTCAAGCGAACTACGCTGCATCTAAGGCTGGTCTAATTGGATTTACCAAATCAGTAGCACGTGAGGTAGCCAATCGTAATGTGCGTGTCAATGCCATTGCTCCAGGAATGATTGAATCAGATATGACTGCAGTCCTATCTGATAAGGTAAAAGATGCCATGTTGGCACAAATTCCGATGAAACAATTTGGTCAAGCTGAGCAAGTGGCAGAGGTCACAGCCTTTCTTGCAAGCCAAGATTATCTAACGGGACAAGTCATTGCAATTGATGGTGGACTTACCATGCAATAAGAGTTAAAATAGAGGTATGAAAATGAAACTAAATCGTGTAGTAGTAACAGGTTATGGATTAACATCTCCAATTGGGAATACACCAGAAGAATTTTGGAACAGTTTAAAGAATGGAAAGATTGGGATTGGTGAAATCACCAAGTTTGATCACAGTGCTTTTGACGTCCATAATGCAGCAGAGATTAATGATTTTCCTTTTGACAAATATTTTGTAAAAAAAGATACCAATCGTTTCGATGATTATTCTTTGTATGCCTTGTATGCTGCTCAAGAAGCAGTTGACCATGCTAATCTTGACGTAGAAGCACTTGATAAAGACCGCTTTGGTGTCATCGTTGCATCAGGTATCGGTGGAATCAGAGAAATCGAAGACCAAGTCCTTCGACTTCACGAAAAAGGACCAAAACGTGTTAAACCATTAACACTTCCAAAAGCCTTGCCAAATATGGCTGCAGGAAATGTAGCTATGCGCTTTGGTGCCAATGGTATCTGTAAATCTATCAACACAGCTTGCGCTTCATCAAATGATGCTATCGGAGATGCCTTCCGTTCTATCAAATTTGGTTTCCAAGATATCATGTTAGTTGGTGGATCAGAATCTTCTATTACTCCATTTGCGATTGCCGGTTTCCAAGCCTTAACAGCTCTTTCAACAACAGAGGATCCAACTCGTGCTTCTATTCCATTTGACAAAGACCGTAATGGATTTGTCATGGGTGAAGGTTCAGGGATGTTAGTCCTTGAAAGTTTGGAGCATGCTGAAAAACGCGGAGCAACTATCCTAGCGGAAGTTGTTGGTTATGGGAACACTTGTGATGCCTACCATATGACTTCACCACATCCAGAAGGCCAAGGTGCTATTAAAGCTATCAAACTTGCTTTGGAAGAAGCTGAAATCACACCAGACCAAGTAGCTTATGTCAATGCTCACGGTACATCAACTCCTGCTAATGAAAAGGGAGAAAGTGGTGCTATCGTAGCAGTTCTTGGTAAGGAAGTACCTGTATCTTCAACCAAGTCATTTACAGGACACTTGCTCGGTGCAGCAGGTGCAGTTGAGGCTATTGCAACAATTGAAGCAATCCGTAACAACTATGTTCCAATGACAGCTGGAACAACAGAAGTGTCAGACTACATTGAAGCAAACGTTATTTATGGACAAGGCTTGGAACATGAAATTCCTTATGCTATCTCAAATACTTTTGGATTTGGTGGGCATAATGCAGTTCTTGCTTTCAAACGTTGGGAGAATAAGTAAAAATGAATTTAAATGAAATCAAAGACTTGATGGCACAATTTGACCAGTCGAGCTTGAAAGAATTTTCTTATAAAAATGGAACGGACGAGTTGGTCTTCAGTAAAAATGAAGCGAAACTTGTGGCAGAAACAAGTCCAGCACCTCAACCTGTAGTTCCAGCAGTTGCACCTACAGTTGCACCACAAGCTCAAACCACACCAGCTGTAGAAGCAGTTTCAGAATCAAATACTACTGAATCTGTAGCTGAGGGGGACCTTGTAGAAAGTCCACTTGTCGGTGTTGCTTACTTGGCTGCCGGACCAGACAAACCTAATTTTGTTTCAGTCGGTGATACTGTTAAAAAAGGTCAAACCTTGGTCATCATTGAAGCTATGAAAGTTATGAATGAAATTCCAGCACCTAAAGACGGTGTCGTAACAGAAATTCTTGTTGAAAATGAAGAAATGGTTGAGTTCGGGAAAGGCTTGGTACGTATCAAATGATTGATATTCAAGGAATTAAAGAAGCTTTGCCACACCGTTATCCCATGCTCTTAGTAGATCGTGTCTTAGAAGTTAGTGAAGATACAATTGTTGCTATTAAAAATGTAACGATTAACGAACCTTTCTTCAATGGTCATTTTCCTCAATACCCAGTTATGCCAGGAGTCCTCATTATGGAAGCCTTGGCTCAGACAGCAGGTGTTTTGGAATTGTCTAAACCTGAAAACAAAGGGAAACTTGTCTTCTATGCTGGTATGGATAAGGTTAAGTTTAAGAAACAAGTTGTTCCTGGTGA
>CADFQU010000209.1 GCA_902836505.1 Streptococcaceae bacterium | reverse complement strand
GTGAACCGTAACCGATAACGGCGATTTTTTTACCGTCAAGTGCTGCTACTTTTACATCTTTTTCGTATTCCATTTGAACTGCCATAGTTTTTTTCTCTCTTTTCTATTTTTATTGCCTCTTAGGCTATTTTAACAAATTTAGGTTGGATTTTAATCGCGGGTAAAGCCAGTTGCACCCGTCCGTGCGACATTTTTAATCCCATAAGGACGAATGACACGCAAGAGAGCTTCGTTCTTCTCTGCATTTCCTGTCATCTGCACGGTGATGGAACTTGGAGCCACGTCTACCACAGTCGCGCGGAAGGGCTGGATAATAGCCAGCAATTCTGCCCGTTTCTCTGCTGGTGCAGAGACCTTGATCAGAATCACTTCACGCTCGAGGTGAGGTTTATCTGTAATGTCTCGGACGCGAATCACATCGACCTGGCGATTGAGTTGCTTGATGATTTGTTCGACTTCATCATGAGATGCAACATCAATGATGATGGTAATCCGCGATACATTCGGATTTTCTGTTGCTCCCACTGAGATGCTCTCAATGTTGACTTGTCGTCTAGACAAGACACCGGTAAAGCGGTTGAGAACCCCAGACCGGTTTTGAAGTTTGGCTGTTAACATTCTACGCATTAAACTTCACCCCCAACATCTCATGATTGCTCTTACCAGCTGGTACCATTGGTAGAACGTGTTCTTTCCGAGAAATGTCAATCTCGATGAACATTGGTACATCTTCGGTAATGACTTCCAAATCCTTCTCAAGGGTTTCGGGATTGTCAAATTTGTAGTTCTTAATCCCATAGGCTTGCGCCATCAATTGGAAGTCTGGCAAGGTTTCAAAGACGGACTCTGATGTTCGTCCATCATAGAAGGCTTCTTGCCACTGCCGAACCATCCCAAGTGAATGGTTATTGAGCATGATGACCTTGATCGGAATCTTGTAAACATTCAAGATTGCCAATTCTTGGTTGGTCATCTGGAAGCCACCATCTCCGACAAAGAGCACGACTTCTTTGTCTGGATTGGCAATCTTAGCACCAATTGCAGCTGGTACACCGAATCCCATAGTCCCTAGACCACCAGAAGTCACTAATTGCCGTTCGTTTTGATATGGGTAGTACTGAGCTGCCCACATTTGGTGTTGGCCAACGTCTGTCACGACGATGGCATCCCCCTTGGTCAACTCACCCACGCGTTCAATAACTGCTTGGGGTTGGACCACGCGTTCTTTCTTATCGTAAGAACGAACCCGGTTCTTATCTTTTGTGACCTTTTCGATCCATTTCTCCGTATTGTTGTGAACGACTGGCTCTGTCAACAACTGTTGTAAAGCTTTCTTCGCATCACCAACGACGGGAATATCGACTGCAATGATTTTACCAATCTCTGCTGGGTCAATATCAATATGAGCGACTTTGGCATTCTTCGCAAAGGTCTTTGGATTTCCTGTCAGACGGTCATCGAAACGACAGCCAATACTGATCATGAAATCCGCTTCGGTCATGGCAATGTTGGCCGCAAAGGAACCGTGCATCCCGCCCATTCCAAGGAAGAGAGGATGACTGGTCGCAATCGTTCCCTGACCTAAAAGGCTAGTCACTACAGGGATCTGATAGCGTTCTGCTAAGGCTACCAATTCGTCCGCCGCTTCTGCATAGCTGACGCCACCTCCAGCCAAGAGGACTGGTTTCTTAGCCTTTCCCAATTGCTTCAAGATTTTCTTAATCTGTAATTCATTTGGTTCAATAGTCGGCTGGTAACTTGGAATGTTAATGGCCGGATTGTAAATATAATCTGTTTCTAAGGCAGAGACATCTTTTGGAAGGTCAATGACGACGGGGCCTGGACGCCCAGTTGTCGCAATATGAACTGCTTCCGTGATAACCCGTGGAATATCCGCTGTCTCACGTACTTGGTAATTGTACTTGGTAATCGGCATGGTAATCCCAACAATATCTGCCTCTTGGAAGGCATCCTTCCCGATCCCAGAACGGTTGACCTGACCAGTAAATACAAGAAGAGGAACACTATCACTCATGGCATCCGCAATCCCTGTAATGGCATTGGTTGCTCCAGGTCCACTTGTGACGACGGCCACACCCAGCTTCCCAGTTGATTTGGCATAGCCTTCAGCTTCATGCAAGCAGCCTTGTTCATGTCGGCCAAGAATGTGTTTGATCCCTTTAAAACTATAAATAGCATCATAAAGGGGCAAAACCGCTCCACCTGGGTAGCCAAAAATGGTATCAATCCCAAGATCTCGAAGCGTTTCTAGCACAAGCTCTGAACCTGTCTTTGCAGTTTCTAAGGTAATTTTCTCCATGTCTCTCCTTTCTGTTTCTTTGATTATCAAATGAGCATGCTACTATCATACCATTTTTGGAAAATAATTCAAGTAAAAATCACAAATTTTCTGAATTTTCTATCCAAATCCGAATAATGAAATTTCTCCTAAAAAAAGAACAATCCAATCAAAAAAAGTCTCTAGGAATCCTAGAAACTTTGCTTACTTATAGCCAGCCCCTTTCTTGCGCAATCTTCGCTGCTTCGGTTCGGTTCTCTGCATTTAACTTGGTCAGTATGGCTGACATATAATTGCGGATGGTCCCGTTAGAGAGAAATAACCGATCAGCAATTTCTTGATTAGAAGCTCCCTTTGCAACTTCTTTTAGGACCGCTTGCTCCTGAGAGCTTAGAGGATTGGGGTGGGTCAGGATTCCCTCCATTAATTCAGGAGAATATTCTTTTTGCCCTGCCAAAACTGTATGCAGGGTCCTCATCAAATCTGTAATGCGACGTTCTTTTAAGACATAGGCATCGACTCCAGCCTTGAGGGCCCGCTCAAAGTAACCCGGTCGTTTAAAGGTGGTAACGATGACAACCTTGAGCTGGGGTTGTTGACTTTTTGCACATTACAACAATTCTAGT
>CADFQU010000208.1 GCA_902836505.1 Streptococcaceae bacterium | reverse complement strand
GCTCGACAATCCAAAGACAATTGAGAGGCTAGGACTTTTGTCCCAGCCTCTTTGTATTGATGTTGTTAGCTACATGCAACTAATCCTGTTTCTTTTTCTCTAGGAAGCTAGCTGCGAGAACAAGGTTAAGACCCGCTAAGAAGAGTAGGTATGAACTGCTGTGTTCAGTATTCGTTCTTGGAAGTTGTCCTTGCGAAGTCTGATCTTGTTTAGAGGTTGGAACACTCATCAAAGCATCACTGGTATTCGTTGGACTAGGATGCTCTGAAAGAGGAGTATATTGTCCCTTGCTTCCTGAAAAAGCAGAATCCACTTTTTCAGGAAGACTTGAAATGAATGGTCCAGTTTCTAATTTTGTCTTATAGACAATAGCATAGGTTCCTAACTCTTGGACCATGAATTCAATCATGCCCTCTCGAAGTGTAAATTCTAATGGTTGGAGACCTTGATCAGGAGTCAAGACATAGAGTTGCTTCACTTCTCCGGATAGTGGAAGTCGAACCAATACACTTCCCTTCACTGGAACTGGATTTCCCTCTTTATCCCTCAGTTGAAGGTTGAAAGCATCGTAGGTCTCGCCGAAGAGACCTTGGTCAAGGACCTTTTGGATCTCTAAATGACTTTCTGTTCCAATCTCATTTTCTCCACTAATGACCTCTACCTTGCTGGCTTGGTCTTTCAGTACCTGAAGGACATATTCAGGTAGAGAAAGGATAGGTGCTTCTTGTCCAGCTGTGCCGATTGGGTCTGTGAACTCAGGAAGGGTCACTACAGGTGGTTCTTCGTCTCCCAAACTTGTCACAAGAGCAGGTAAGAGAGAGACCACTGGACTAGTGATGGTTTTCCCTCGGATGCCATAGGCTGAGATGATCTGATCTTGTTTTTGATGAGCAGTTTCTGGGATTGGGAGTTCAATTTGCTGGTTTTTAATCGGCAACACTCGATTTCCATCTGATAGGGTGACGTGTTGGTCATCGGTTTTCTTGAGGAAAACAGGATCTTTTGTACCAGGGAATTGTACAGCAATAGCATCCCATTCTCCAGATGGAAGTGTGAGGGTAATGGTTTGATCGCCTGCTTGTATTGGGGCTAGGCTTGGAGTATCTAGGGATACTGTTGCTGGCTTCAATATGTCAAATGAATCCAGAGAAATCATCTTTCTACCATCTGGAGAGTTAGGATCCACTGTCAAGGTGAGAATATGATCTCCATTGCTTAAGTTTGTATACTCGCCAATCAATACATTCTTTTCATAGTCAGCACTTGAGTAGAAGTCCAAACTTGGCATTTCTTTTCCATCCAGGGTTACTAAGGCTTTTCCATAGTCAGAAGATTTCAAACCGTAGATGCGGATACCTGTACCAGTGAAAGGAATGATTGCCTTGGCCTCAGAATACTGAGATGGATCCACATTTTGGAGAGTCGCGTATTTTTCTGTCGTTTGATACAAGCCTGATTCATTCCAGTCTTTGAACAAAGAACCATAGTGGATACGGGGATCTCTGTCATCCATCTTTTCAACAGTCGCGCCTTGACCAGGATAGATTTTAAAATAATCCAAGGAAATTTTTGAGCGTTCATTCCCACGGTTTAAGTGCTCCTTCTTCACGGTCAGAGTTAGGAGGTGATCTCCATCAGGAAGTCCTGTAAAACGACCGATTAGAGCGCTTTTTTCCGTTTCTCCAGATGTGTAGAAATCCAGATCTCCCACTTTTTTTCCATCGATTTGGACTTCTGCTAGGCCTAATTCAGACGATTTGAGACCATAGATTTCAATTCCTCGTCCATTGAAAGAGATGCTAGCAGTGGCATCTTTGTCAGAGTAGCTATCAAGGGATAGGTCGGCGTATTTTTCAGTTCCTGCATACAAGTCAGCATCTTCCCAGTTATTGAAGGCAAGACCGTATTGAACACGAGGATCTCTATCGTCCATCAATTCGACAACTGGTTGGATTGATGCAGCTTCTGATGTTTGCCTTGAGCGCTCCCCAATCATAGCTTTAACGCTATAACTATAGCTATGAAGAGAATCAATGGAGCGGTCAATGAAATGAGTGACATTGGTTAGGAATTCTTTGACAGAAGGAGCGTCACTGCTTTCATCTTTGCTTTCTCGACGAATGATATAGTGAGTCGCATCTTTAACTGGATTGAAATCGAGTTCAGCAGTTACAGCATCTTTTCTCACGGCAGATAGGCGGGTGACCCTCTCTGGTAACTTTTCAAAGGTAACCTGATCCCCTTTTTGAGTGGCAATCTGAATCCGATTGCCCTTCAGAAGAGTAGGTTTGATTTCTTTCCCGTTAATCTTGACAATACTCGACTCGATGTCTGGATAATCGACGACTAAATCTCCACCTGCATGGGAAAGGAAAGCTAATGTCTCAAGATTCTTTTCTTTCCATTTCATGCTGACTTCGAAGTTGCCACGAGCAACGAGCCCTGAAACTTGACCGTCTTTCCAGGCATCTGGAAGGGCTGGTAATGGGGCAATGTAGCCAGTGTGGGATTGAAGGAGCATTTCTGCCATCCCGCTAGTGGCACCAAAGTTACCATCGATTTGGAAAGGCTCGTGGGTATCCCAGAGATTTTCTAGGGTTGAGGATTTGAGCTGTTCTGCCAATAAACGATGGGCACGATTTCCATCAAGCAGACGAGCCCAGAGGTTGATTTTATTGGCCTTAGACCAACCAGTTCCACCATCTCCACGATGGTCCAAAGTTGCGCGTGCCGCCTCTAGGTATTCAGGCTGGTCCTTATCAAATAAAGTACCTGGAAAGAGACCAACCAGATGGGAAACGTGACGGTGATGATTTTCAATGCCTTCGTTGGTGAATTGAGGACTATCTTCCTCGTACCATTCCTTGATGAGGCCATCTTGGTTGATATGAAGTGGTTTGAGCTTGTCAAATTTAGCCTTCACTTC
>CADFQU010000207.1 GCA_902836505.1 Streptococcaceae bacterium | reverse complement strand
AAATAGAGAACTTCTATGACGTCGTTTTGGTGTGGCAACAAATGAGCCAATCAAGACGATTGGTATAGGAGGTTTTTTTATGTCGAAAACTACGGTTCGACCAATGATTGAGGTTGCTCTTTTAGCGACCATTGCTTATATTTTGGATTTGGTTACTCAACCGATGTCCTTAGGTCCTTGGATTTCTCTATCTTTTAAGATGGTTCCCATCTTTCTTCTCAGTTTCCGCTGGGGTGTGAAGGCTGGTGCCATGGGTGGATTCATCTGGGGTTTGTTACAAGTCGTAACAGGGGAAGCAGCTGGTGGGTGGTTGACTCCAATCCAAGGTTTCTTAGAGTACTTTGTAGCCTTTAGTCTGATTGGACTGAGTGGGATTGTCAAACCTGCTCTTGACAAGGCTATCCAAGAAAAGAAACGACTACAGACGCTTACTTATATCACAGTCGGAGTCATCTTGGGTGGTTTTGCACGTTACACAATTCACTATATTGCAGGTGTCATCTTCTGGGGAAGCTATGCTCCAGCTGGCCAAAGTGCCTACCTCTACTCTCTGATTGTGAATAGCTCGTCCTTCTTAGGCGAGACCATTGCTAGCCTCATTGTCTTCTTTATCTTACAAGAATTTTTGGGAAGACTCCTCATTACAGAACAATAAAAAGCCAGCTCAGGTGAGCTGGTTTTTTATTAAAGAAAAAATATTCTTAGAAACTTTCCTTAAGTGAGTACGGACGTCAGCGAACTTCTACGAAGTTCCATGACTTAGTTTTGAACCTAAGGTTTCAAAACTCCCGAGTGCTTGAAACAACATTGTTTCAAGCATTTTTCTCACAGCGGAAAGTTTCAGTACTGGCTTTAATTACTATAGAAATATGGAATTATTTTTATTTATTGAAAAAACACTTGATTTTTTATGTAAAATGAAAGTTTGTCTTCATCCTAAAACCAGCTCAAATGAGCTGGTTTTTCAATTTAAATATTCTATTCGCCAAACGAAGTTAGGAAGACAGTTAGCTAGTTCGCTTCCTTTCTGTTACGACGAAAAAATCCACGAATCGATATCATTCGTGGACTTTTCCTAGTGAAGTGTTTAGGTAAACCAATTTTTACACTACGATACGGAGTTTGGCAAATCGATTCCATTTGCCAAACGTAGTTAGTAAGACAGTTAGCTAGTTCGCCAAATAGCGACTAGCGTTCAACAATTAGGAACTTTAGTTCCAATTGTTGGTACTGAGTTACATCTTTTCCTCTAGTTCAACGTCTGGATACTTATCTGCAAACCAACGGAGGGCAAAGTCATTTTCAAAGAGGAAGACAGGTTGGTCAAAGCGGTCTTTGGCCAAGATGTTGCGGCTTGAAGACATGCGTTCATCTAGATCTTCTGGTTTGATCCAGCGAACCGTCTTTTTACCCATTGGGCTCATCACCACTTCAGCATTGTATTCATTTTCCATCCGGTGCTTAAAGACTTCAAACTGGAGTTGCCCAACAGCTCCCAGCATGTATTCACCTGTTTGGTAGTTGGTATAGAGCTGGATGGCCCCTTCTTGCACCAATTGCTCAATCCCTTTGTGGAAGGACTTTTGCTTCATAACGTTCTTGGCAGACACCTTCATGAAGATTTCAGGTGTAAAGGTTGGTAGTGGTTCAAATTCAAACTTATTTTTCCCAACTGTCAGCGTATCCCCAACCTGATAAGTACCGGTATCGTAAACCCCGATGATGTCTCCTGCTACGGCATTGGTGACATTCTCACGGCTTTCGGCCATAAACTGGGTTACATTAGATAGCTTAGCACTCTTACCAGTACGAGGCAGATTGACACTCATCCCCCGCTCAAATTCACCAGACACGATCCGAACAAAAGCAATCCGGTCGCGGTGACGAGGGTCCATATTGGCTTGGATTTTAAAGACAAATCCTGAGAAATCCTTGTCATAAGGGTCGACAATCTCTCCATCTGTCTTCTTGTGGCCATGAGGTTCTGGAGCAAACTTGAGGAAAGTTTCCAAGAAAGTCTGTACCCCAAAGTTAGTAAGTGCTGAACCGAAGAAGACAGGAGTTAATTCACCTGCTAAAATTGCTTCTTCTGAAAATTCATTTCCTGCTTCTTGCAAAAGTTCGATATCATCTTTTACCTGTTCGTAGAATGGGTTGTTGGCAAAGAGTTTGTCCCCATCTTCTAGACTGGCAAAGCGTTCATCCCCTTTGTAGAGTTCCAAACGTTGGTTATAGAGGTCATAGAGTCCTTCAAAGGCTTTCCCCATCCCGATTGGCCAATTCATCGGGTAACTAGCGATGCCCAATACTTCTTCCAATTCTTGTAAGAGATCTAGTGGTTCACGACCATCACGGTCCAGTTTATTCATAAAAGTGAAGACTGGAATCCCACGGTGTTTGACAACCTCAAACAATTTCTTAGTTTGGGCCTCAATCCCCTTGGCAGAGTCCACTACCATGACCGCAGCATCCACCGCCATCAGGGTCCGATAAGTATCTTCTGAGAAGTCCTCGTGCCCTGGAGTGTCTAGGATATTTACTCGTTTGCCGTCGTAGTCAAACTGCATCACAGATGAAGTAACCGAAATCCCACGTTGTTTCTCGATATCCATCCAGTCAGATTTTGCAAAAGTCCCTGTTTTCTTTCCTTTTACGGTACCTGCTTCCCGAATCTCTCCTCCAAAGTAGAGTAACTGCTCAGTAATCGTTGTCTTACCCGCGTCCGGGTGAGAGATAATGGCAAAGGTACGGCGTTTTTTAATTTCGTCAGTTATTGTCATTCTTTCTTCCTCAGTTATTTTTTAAAAGCATATTTTTTAGTAAGTAGGATCCTTCTACATTGGTTCTCTCCTTTTACCTTAACTAACCTATTATAGCGGAAATAGAGCCTTTTTTCAATCATCAGTGTATTTACAAATTAAAAAGCCTGAGTGAGAACTG
>CADFQU010000206.1 GCA_902836505.1 Streptococcaceae bacterium | reverse complement strand
GGACGACGAAATCGAATTCTAACGAATGACCGATTTCTGTCCCACTCTCTTTTCTCTGCTAATCAAGCAACCTCCTCCCATACAAAGAACCCCCAAGCTTAGGCTTGGGGGTTCTCATTTTAAAAGTGATACAAGTCTTCGATAATACCAGCTACTTTTTTGATATCCCCTAGCATCCCTCGCATTTCAAAGTCTGCTAGCATAGGGAAACCAAAGCGTTGGCTGTACTGCTTGGCCGTTAGGCAATATTGATTATTAAAGTTTCGGTTTCCTGATCCTACAACTCCTAAACATTTAGTGGCATTGTCTCCATAGGCAATAAAGTCTGCTACATCGGTCGTTAAAATCTCCACATCTCCATTATCAACACCATTTCCCCCTTCTAAATAGGTCGGTAAAAAGGCGATAAAAGGTGTATCGACTTCAAAGAATGGCTTCCCTTCTTTGACTAGGTCTTTGACATGGATTTTTTCGATGACCAAGTCAGGGTGCTGCTCCCATAGATAATCACTGAGGCGACGGACAAAACTTTCAGTATTGCCACTTAAGCTGATATAGACAAAACATACTTTCATTTTCTTCTCCAATCAGACCATCTTCTCTTCTTTATCCAAAACTAGAGAAACTATTAAATACTATAATCTAAGCTTGAAGGTCGCTAGCTGGTCTATTTTTCAATTTGTAGAGGAGGATTCCCAAGTAAACAAGGGCTACAACTACACTCAACACAAGTGCATATAAGCTAGAAGCCTGTAACAAAGTCCGCAATTTATCTGACGTGATCACTGACATGGAAGAACGATAAGACCAGAAATTGTGCAAGCTTATTAAGAGGAAGGCTCCAATTTGACCCATATAGGCATAGGTTGCCTTGACAATATCCTTTTTAGATAGGAATAAATAGCCAACAGCAATCAAGCCCCCAATCAAAAGAGATATCAATAACCAAGCAATCGGTCCGCGTAGTGCTACGATTAATTTTTCAAGGAAGGCTTTGTATTCTTCCCGTTCAAGAGCAGTGGTTAAGTTCAAAGAAGCTGCCATTTCATCTGTGACCTCCACTTTAGCCAATCCAAAGAAGGACTGAGCAGTTAATAGAGTTCCCATCGTTGACAGGGCTAGTAAGACATACATATAAATCGGATTTTTTTTCATTGTATTTCCTCGTTTCTAATATCCATACTATTTATTATAACGTGAACCGAAGGGAAGCGCAAGTTTAGATTTCCCCAGTTATCCTATACAAAAAAGCTCCCTCTAAATCAGGATATGATCCAAAAGGAGCTCCTCTTTTATAAGTATATTGCTTCTAGAATTCTGAAAGCAAATTAGTTCAAGTGCCAGATATCTTCGTTGTACTGAGCGATTGTACGGTCAGATGAGAAGAATCCTGCTTTAGCAATGTTGACGATGACTTTATCCAACCATGCGTCACGGTTTTCGTAATCAGCCAACATTTGCTCTTTCACTTTGATGTAGTCTTCCAAGTCAAGAAGAGTCATGAACCAGTCTTTGTTGATCAATTCATTGTAAAGACGTTCCAAGCGTTCTTTCTTACCAACTGCAAGAACAGCGTCGCTCACGATAAAGTCAACCAATGGTTTGATCGCTTTACGAGCGTAGAATTCGCTTGATTTGTAAGCTGATTTTGCGTAAAGGTCGATAACAGTTTCTGAATCTTCACCAAAGATGTAGATGTTTTCGTCTCCAACCAACTCAGCGATTTCCACGTTAGCTCCGTCCATAGTACCAAGAGTCAAAGCTCCGTTCAACATGAATTTCATGTTACCAGTACCTGAAGCTTCTTTAGAAGCCAATGAGATTTGTTCTGAGATATCACATGCTGGGATGAGGAAGCTTGCTGCAGTAACGTTGTAGTTTTCAACCATTACCACTTGCAAGTGTGGAGCTACTGCTGGGTCGTTTGCAATCACTTCTGACAAGCAAAGGATCAAGTGGATGATGTCTTGAGCGATTGTGTAGGCAGGGGCTGCTTTACCTCCAAAGAATACTGTGATTGGACGAGCAGGGATGTTACCAGCCTTGATGTCCAAGTATTTGTGAATCACATACAAAGCGTTCATTTGTTGACGTTTGTACTCGTGAAGACGTTTGATTTGGATATCAAAGATAGAGTTTGTATTGATTTCCACACCTTGGTGTTCTTTCAAGTGACGAGCCAATTTACGTTTGTTGTGAGCTTTGATGCTTTCCAATTTTTCTTTGACAGCAGCCTTGTCTTCGTATGAAAGAAGGTCTTCCAATTTAGATGCTTCATGGTGCCATTCGCGTCCAAGAATCTCATCCAAGTAGTGAGACAAGCTTGGGTTAGCATGCATGAGCCAACGACGGAAGGTGATACCGTTTGTTTTGTTGTTGAATTTTTCTGGGTAAAGATCATAGAAAGCTTTCAACTCAGAGTTCTTCAAAATTTCTGTGTGAAGAGCGGCAACTCCGTTTACGCTGTATCCATAGTGGATATCCATGTGGGCCATGTGTACACGGTCATTTTCATCAATGATTTGAACAGCCGGATCTTTGTATTCAGCACGAACACGACGGTCCAATTCTTTGATGATTGGTACCAAGTGAGGAACCACTTCTTCCAAGAATTCAAGAGGCCATTTTTCAAGGGCTTCAGCAAGGATTGTGTGGTTTGTGTAGGCAGTCATGCTACGAACGATAGAGATTGCTTCATCAAGTTCGATACCACGTTCAGTCAAAAGACGGATCAATTCAGGAATCACCATTGATGGGTGAGTATCGTTGATTTGTACAACTGCGTAGTCAGCAAGGTCATGCAAGTTGCTTCCTTTTTCGATTGCTTCATCGATAATCAATTGCGCACCGTTTGAAACCATGAAATATTGTTGGAAGATACGGAGTAATTCACCTTGTTTGTCGCTATCGTCTGGGTAAAGGAAAAGAGTCAAGTTGCGAGCGATATCTGTCTTGTCAAAGTT
>CADFQU010000205.1 GCA_902836505.1 Streptococcaceae bacterium | reverse complement strand
TGTATCGGAGGTTCCTCTTCCGAATATGTTGTTTTTTTTAACGTCGGTTTTTAAGTTTTTATTGTTATGTGTGCTTTCACTGGATTCGTGTTTAACTTGACTTTTGCTGGCTCTCTTGGAGGCATGACAATCTGGCTCTCTCTCCTTGCAGGAGGTTTGGTTGGTCTCATTTTCTCAGCCATCCATGCTGTAGCTACTATCAACTTCCGTGCCGACCACGTGGTGAGTGGTACGGTGTTGAACTTGTTGGCTCCTGCCTTAGCCGTCTTCTTGGTAAAAGCCATCTACGGAAAAGGTCAAACCAACAATATCGATTTGTCATTTGGTAAATTTGATTTTCCTTTCTTGTCTGATATTCCTGTCATTGGTGATATCTTCTTCAAGAATACTAGCTTAATGGGATATGTAGCGATTGCATTTTCATTTGTAGCATGGTTTATCATGTTTAAGACGAAATTCGGTCTTCGTCTTCGCTCAGTTGGTGAACATCCTCAAGCTGCGGATACTCTCGGTATCAATGTTTACCTCATGCGTTACTATGGTGTGCTCATCTCTGGATTTTTAGGAGGAGTTGGGGGTGCCTTGTATGCACAATCTGCTTCTGTCAATTTCTCTGCAACTACCATTGTAGGACCTGGATTTATCGCCTTAGCGGCTATGATTTTTGGTAAATGGAGCCCAATCGGTGCCATGTTATCCAGTCTATTCTTTGGTCTTTCACAAGCCTTGGCGGTTGTGTCTACGCAGATTCCTTTCCTTGCCCATATTCCTGGAGTATACCTCCGTATTGCTCCGTATGTATTGACCATCATCGTCTTAGCAGCCTTCTTTGGTAAGTCGGTTGCACCGAAAGCAGATGGTGTGAACTACATCAAATCGAAATAAAAGCTTCCCTTATGGAGAAAGAAAGCACGAGTCATTGGACTCGTGCTTTTTGTATGTTTATGGATTGGTTTGCATTTCTGCCAGTAGGTTCTCAGCTGTCGTAGTCGGTAAGATCCGCAGGCGATTTAGTGAGTAAAGGCCATCATCTAGACTGGCAAGTCCATTGTTGGTTGTTAAGCCCATTTTGTAGCCATTGTTTTTTGCTAGTTCCATGGTGACGTCAGAGTAGCGACCGGCAGGGTAGACAATGGTGGTAGTGGTTTGATTGAGTTTTTTGTCTAGTACTTGTTTGGAATTTACTAGTTCAGATTCCTGACGAGAGCTATCTGATTGGGCCAAGTCTGGGTGAGATACCGTATGACTCTCAAAGGTCATACCTTGCGCTTTCATTTCTTTGATCTGATCGAAGGTTAAAACACTGGGTCTCTCTTCGTCAGAAAAGGAAGTAATGATATTGTTGGTTGCAGTCATTTGGTATTTTTTTAGGAGAGGATAGACAATGGTATAAAAGTCTGCGATTCCATCATCAAAGGTCAACCAAACGACTTTTCTCCCCTCAGGCAGTTCGTTTTTTGTGAGTGCTCGATAGGCTTCCTCAGGCGTCAAGGTGTAGTAACCGGCTTCTTTAAGAGCTTTGAGATGACTCTCAAAGGTTTCTGGTGACACGATGAGATTGGCATTGGCTTCTTCGGAAGGAGCCATCGTGTGAACAGCGTGGTACATGAGAATAGGAATTTTCACAGGTTGATCTTGTTTCACCCATTTAGTGGTGGAATCTTGCTGCTTCGTAGACTGGCTTGTATTTGTTTCGGTCTGCCTCACAGTCTGACTTTGATTTGTTTCTTGCTTGTCAGCAACGGGAGTACTAGGACCCCGTTTTAATAGAAGAAAGCCTAAAATGAAGATGCAGGATAGGAGAAAAGCATTTAAAATAAGTAGTAAGCGTATTTTCTTTGGGACACGTCTTTTTCGGTGATTCATAGAGACCCCTTTCTAATTCATTATCATTATATCATAGGGGCAGGAAATCTCTCTATGACAAGGTACAAATGGAGTAAAATTTTTGGGAAATCTCCTTGACTTTTGAAGGAATGGCTTAGAAGTGGGTTGAAGTGGAGGTTTATATCTGGGAAAGAAATAGTCTTCTAGAGGAAGAGGGCCATAGAACTAGTCAGAAGGGGCTTATTTTTGATATAATAGACTATATTAGATTTTTAAGGAGACCAACATGTCTGTTAAAATTGCTTTACTAGGATTTGGTACTGTTGCCAGTGGCGTACCATTTTTATTAAAAGAAAACCATGAGAAGATCAGCCAGGCAGCTCAAGATGACATTGAGATCGCTAAGGTCCTGGTTCGCGATGATGCGGAAAAACAAAGCTTGCAAGCTGCTGGTCATGACTATAACTTTGTGACCAATGTTGATGAGATCATTGAAGACAAAGACATTGCCATCGTGGTGGAATTGATGGGCCGTATCGAGCCAGCGAAGACCTTTATCACCCGTGCGCTGGAAGCAGGAAAACACGTGGTCTCTGCTAACAAAGACCTTCTTGCCGTTCATGGAAGTGAATTGCTAGAGATTGCTCAAAAACACCAAGTAGCCCTCTATTATGAAGCGGCTGTGGCTGGCGGAATCCCAATCCTTCGCACCTTGGTAAATTCTTTAGCTTCTGACAAGGTAACCAAAGTACTCGGTGTGGTCAATGGAACCTCCAACTTCATGATGACCAAAATGGTCGAAGAAGGCTGGACTTATGAGGATGCTTTAGCAGAAGCGCAACGCCTAGGTTACGCTGAAAGTGACCCAACCAATGACGTCGAAGGGATCGATGCTGCCTACAAGATGGTGATCTTGAGTCAATTTGCCTTTGGGATGAACATCCAATTTGACCAAGTGGCTCACAAAGGGATCAGCCAGATCACTCCTCAAGATGTCTCAGTCGCTCAAAGCCTTGGTTATGTGATCAAGCTTGTCGGCTCCATTGTAGAAACAGAGTCAGGGATTGCTGCGGAAGTGACGCCAACCTTCCTTCCAAAACAACACCCACTTGCAGGCGTGAACGACGTTATGAATGCGGTCTAT
>CADFQU010000204.1 GCA_902836505.1 Streptococcaceae bacterium | reverse complement strand
CCGCTGCGAAACCACCAAGACGTTCTGCCATCTTGTAACCGATGTTCCCAGCTTCAATACCAGGGAAGATAAAGACATTGGCTTGACCTGCTACCTTGCTTCCTGGAGCTTTCAAGGCTGCTGTTTCAGGTACAAAGGCTGCGTCAAATTGCAATTCTCCATCAATTTCTAGATCTGGACGAAGCTCATGAGCGATTTTGGTCGCTTCAACTACTTTATCAACACTTTCACCAAAACCTGAACCTTTTGTTGAATAGCTCAACATGGCAATTTTAGGATTAATCCCAAACATCTTAGCTGTGATAGCAGAGTTGATGGCAATTTCAGCTAAGCCTTCAGCATCTGGATTGATGTTAATAGCACAGTCTCCAAACAAGTAACGTTCAGATCCACGAACCATAAGGAAAGCACCAGAAGTCCGTTTGACATTTGGACGAGTTTTGATAATTTGAAGAGCTGGACGAACAGTTGCAGCCGTTGAGTGAATGGCACCTGACACCATACCATCAACGATTCCCAGATGTACCAACATGACACCAAAGTAGTTGACATCGTCTTGCAAAATTTGACGCGCTTCTTCTTCTGTCATTTTACCCTTACGACGTTCTACCAAGGAAGCTACCATCTCATCAAAGCCTGAGTAAGAATGCGGGTCGATAACTTCGTATCCTTCCAAAACTCCTTCAATTTCAAGGTAAATGCCAATTTTATCTGGATTACCAAGCAGAACAGGCGTTACGTCTGTTTCTTTGACAATGCGTTTTGCTGCTTGCAGAATACGAGGCTCTTCACCTTCTGGTAATACAATACGTGCATTCTTACCAACCAGGTTGGCTTTGAGGTTTTCAAAAACTTCCATGAGTTTCTCCTTTGAAAAAAATTAAATATTTGTTAACTGTTTTAAGACCTGGCTAAAATCATTTGGCAAAGAACTTTCAATTCGGAGTTCTTCTTCCAAAAAAGGATGATAGAAAGCCAAGGAATGGCAATGTAAGGCTTGTCGAAGGATCCCATCTTCTAAGGAACCACCATAAAGATCATCTCCCAAAAGTGGAAAACCAATATGTGAAAAATGAACGCGAATCTGATGGGTCCGGCCTGTATGCAATTGGATATCCACCAGATGAATATCACCGAAAGACTGGACAACTTGGTAGCTGGTATGAGCATACTTGCCACCTTTTGCTACTTTTCGGGTAATGATCGAGTCTTCATCACGAGCAATGGGGGCAATGATGTCACCCTTGCTTGCCAACTCACCCGTCCCCTTTACCAATGCAAAGTAACGTTTTTGAATGGTCTTAGCCTGAAGTTGTTTATCCAATCGGGCATGGGCATAGCCATGTTTAGCAAAGAGCATAATCCCACTAGTATCCTTGTCTAAACGGGTGACAATATGAACCAGCTGGTTTTCATACTGGTTTCGAACGTAGTAACCCTTGACAAAGTTTGCAATGGTATTGGAATGAAGAGAGCTAGGAATGGATGCCACTCCTGCCGGTTTGTTGAGGACTAAGAAATGATCGTCTTCATACAAGATTTCCAAATCACGATTAATGGCCTCCAAGGCTTCATAGCCTTCCTCAGAGGGAATATCAATCGTTACCTTATCTCCTATGTCGAGAAGATAAATGGCATTTTGTTCAATGCCATTCACTAAAATCTGGCCTCCAGAAAACTTGATCTTGGCCAATAAGCCCTTTGAAACCTGGTGCTTCTTCAGGAATGTTTTGACCTTGACGTGTTCGTCTGCAATAAACTCGAACCTCATTCGTCAATATCTCCAATAAAAGCATCCTTGACCCGATTCCAGAAACTAGTATGACTCGGGCTCGCTACGAAATTGATCTTATGGTTATCAATCTGGTACTCGATATGGGCGATATTTCGATAGGAATAAGTTGAATTATCGACAGAGAGAATGTGAAAGCCTGGCCGGCTTGGCGTAATTTCAATCTTATCTTTTTTAGGAACAATGATCGATGAACCCAAAGTTCGATACACACGGTTATTCAGGCTAGCAATTTCTGCAATTTGAAGTGCTTCGATTGTCGGGTGAAGAACAGCCCCTCCCAAAGACTTGTTATAAGCCGTACTACCTGTAGGGGTTGAAACGGTAATGCCGTCCCCTCTGAACCGCTCAAAATGAACGCCATTGATAGTTAGGTCAGCCACCATGGTTCGGTCACTACGTTTGATAGTCGCTTCATTTAGGGCTCGCATAATCTTCGTATCCCCATTTTCAAAGGTCACTTTGACATTCAGGATTGGGTATGATACCTTGGCACCTGTATCGTACTTAAGATTTTCTACTAATTTGTCAATCTCGTCATCTAGATAATCCGTATAAAATCCAAGATGCCCCGTATGCACCCCAACAAAACGAACACGATCTAATTGACTCTCGTACTTATGAAAAGCCGAGAGCAACATGCCATCTCCACCAATGGAGATCACGATATCCGGATGTTTTTCAGTCAAGATAAAATTATTCTTTTTTAATTTATAACGAAGTTGTTGAAAAACCTCTTCGCTCTGGCGTTTTCGATTTCGAATAATTGAAACCTTCTTACCTGTAGTCCTCATCTGTATCATCACTATTTCCGACGCCATCGTTTAATTTACGATGCATAGGATCAAAAAGAGCTTGCGCCTCCTGAATGGCATCACGAATGGCGCCCATTTCCTCATCGAGTTGATAAGCCAAATTCGCTGTGACTTCAAGACGCTTTTTAATCTCGTCTGGAAAATCTCCTTTATATTTGTAATTTAATGAGTGTTCAATGGTGGCCCAAAAATTCATAGACAGGGTACGAATCTGTATCTCTGCCAAAATAGTTTCATAGCCATTAATGGTATCTACTGGATACTCTACTACGACGTGGTAGCTTCGATAGCCACTCGACTTTTTGTGACGAATATAATCTCTTTCCTGCACCACGCGCATATCTTGACGCTTACGAAGAACTTCTAAGACTTCTTCTACGT
>CADFQU010000203.1 GCA_902836505.1 Streptococcaceae bacterium | reverse complement strand
CGACTATCCTCATTTTCATCGATTTCGAGATGGTCATAGACATAGCCTTGAAGCTTGGCAATCTTAGAGCTCATGCTATCCATGTGACGAGAAAGACCGGTAAAGTCAAAGTCAAAGCTACGAAGGTGAGCAACCATCTCGAAAGTCCGGCTTGTCGTCGAAGGGTAGAGGAAGCGTCCAGTATCTCCGACAATACCGGCATAGAGGAGACGGGCCGCTTCTGGAGTGATTTCAAGCTTTTGTTCAAGAGCCAAGAGGGTAATGAGTTCACTCGTAGAGCTTGAATCTGTGTCTACCCAGAGGAGATCTCCGTAGGCATCATCGTTTGGATGGTGGTCAATCTTGATTAGAAAATCGCCACTTGTGTAGCGTTTGTCATCGATGCGAGGGGTGTTGGCAGTATCGCAGACAATGACCAGGGAACCCGCATAGTCCTCATCAGTGACAGTGTCCATGTTAGCCATCCATACAAGAGTCGGCTCGTTAAAGCCAGTAGCTAGGACTTTTTTTTCTGGGAAGTTGGTCTGGATGATTTCTTTCAGACCGACTTGGCTTCCGATCGCATCCGGATCGGGATTCATATGACGGTGAAGGATAATGGTATCGTATTGGTTGATTTTCTCTAAAATGTCCTGTGTAATCTGCATATAGTACCTCATTTAGTTCTCATTCAATTTTAGCATAAGGCGGGCATTTGGAAAAGAAAAAGATTGTCTGGCTCTCTGGGGGTAGAATTTCCGAACAATGCCAGGTCCCCAGAACTTCCCCATGCAAAATGCGCGCGAAAGTGGTATAATGTCATAAGATTATTATTTGGAGGGAATTATGACATTAGCAAAGATTGTTTTTGCAAGTATGACAGGAAATACAGAAGAGATTGCTGATATCGTTGCAGATAAGTTTCGTGATCTTGGTGTCGAAGTAGATGTCGACGAATGTACAACAGTAGACGCAGAGGACTTTCTTGAAGCTGATATTGCAGTCGTAGCGACCTATACCTACGGTGATGGTGAGCTTCCTGACGAGATCGTTGACTTTTATGAAGACTTAGCTGGTCTTGACCTGAACGGTAAGATCTACGGTGTCGTTGGATCAGGTGATACCTTCTATGATGAGTTCTGTAAAGCGGTCGATGACTTTGATCGTGTCTTTGCAGCGACTGGTGCGGTTAAAGGTTCTGAGTGCGTCAAAGTGGATCTGTCAGCTGAAGATGAAGATATTGAAAAATTAGAAGCTTTTGCAGAAGAACTCGCAGCAAAAGTCGGCTAATCCATAGCTAAGAAAGGTGTTTGCATGTGGCAGGCACTTTTTTTATGGATGAAAACCTTCAATAGCTGGATAGGGCTAGTAAGATTGACCGATTTTTGATAAAATGGGTAGCAAAAAGTGAGGAGTCCAGTGTATGGAACTAGAGAAGATTCGCCAAGAGATTGATAGCATTGATAAAGAATTGGTCCGTCTATTAGAACGCCGGATGCACTGTGTGGAAGATGTCATTCGCTACAAAGAAACCCATCAAAATCCTGTCTTGGACCGGGCTAGAGAATATGAGGTATTAGCCAATGTAGCCAGCTTGGTCCAGGAGAAACGCTATGAAGGGACCATCCTTGCGACCTATCGGGACTTGATGAAGCGCTCCAGAGGCTACCAAGCCGATCAATTAGATGCGGACTAGGGGGCTGAGATGACGATGATTAAAAGAACCTTGGTTTATACCCTAGATGCCCTCATAATCGGGGCGATTGTTGGGGTGATTGATACCCTCTTTGGGCGTGTCTTGATCGGGATTGGAGAAGTTCGTACAGACTATCTCCTCTATCTCTTACCCTTTCTGGCCCTAGCAGGTATCTTGGTCACCTATCTCAATCAAACCTATGGAGGCAAGAGTCAAAAAGGGATGGAGCTCCTCTTTGAAGTGGGTGAGGGAAAGGAGAAAGACATTCCCAAGCGCTTGATCCCTTTGACTATTCTTTCTACCTGGTTGACCCATCTCTTTGGTGGATCTGCTGGTCGAGAGGGAGTGGCCGTCCAGCTTGGGGGAACAGTCGCCCATGCTCTACGAAGAGAGGGACTTGGCCCAGACGCTTCACGGATCTATTTGGTCACTGGGATGGCAGCCGGCTTCGGTGGACTCTTTCAGACGCCACTAGCTGCCATCTTCTTTGCCATGGAGGTTCTAGTGATAGGAAGACTGGAGTGGCGGGCTCTCTATCCTGCGACCATTGCAGCTTTTGTCGCTAGTTGGACCTCTCATACCTTGGGGCTAGAGAAGTTTACTCAAGTGATTTCAGACAAGCTCTCCCTATCGCCTCAAGTTTTCTTGCAGTTACTTCTCTTGGGGGTCATCTTTGGTCTGACAGGCAAGCTCTTTGCTTATCTCCTAGATACCTTTAAAAAAAGTTTTGCCCAAGCCTTTGTCAATCCCTATATGAGGATTGGAGTGGTCGGTCTCGGCCTGAGTATTCTCTTGTATCTGATTGGGACAGGTCGCTATACGGGACTGGGAACCAATCTGATCTCCCAAAGTTTTGCTGGAGCTGATGGCAAGGGCTTGATTACTGGGGCAGACTGGATCCTCAAGCTCCTCTTCACAGTGACGACCATTGCTGCAGGCTATAAGGGAGGAGAAGTGACCCCGCTCTTTTCTATCGGGGCGAGTCTAGGGGTCTGGCTAGCACCTATCTTTGGTCTTCCAGTGTATCTGGTGGCAGCCTTGGGCTATGCAGCAGTCTTTGCCGGAGCAACCTCGACTACGTTCGGACCGATTCTGATTGGTTGTGAAGTTTTCGGCTTTCAGTATTGGCCAGCCCTCCTATTAGTTTGTCTGGTTGCTACCCGCCTCTTTCCAGCTTTGTCCATCTATGGGGGACAAAAAGTTTCGAAAAAGTGAGAATAGACCTTTACAAACGATTAAACTTTTGGTATCATAAACTTTGTGCGTAATGGAAGCACAAAAATACAGTTTATCCGCTGGGGGAGTAGCCCTCAAGATTG
>CADFQU010000202.1 GCA_902836505.1 Streptococcaceae bacterium | reverse complement strand
GATAAATAATTGGTTTAATCATGAGTAGAACAAAGATTCCAACAATCCATCTCATGGTCCACCCTCCATTTCTCACTTTTTTCTATTATACTCCTATTTATAGGCCCTGTCTAGAAAGGACTCCAAAACAAAAAGTTCCTTCTAGCAAGCTAGAAGGAACCTTTGTAATCACAATTATTTAACTGCGTCTTTAAGAGCTTTACCAGCTTTGAATGCTGGAACTTTAGAAGCAGCGATTTTGATTTCTTTACCAGTTTGTGGGTTGCGACCTTTACGAGCTGCACGTTCACGAACTTCGAAGTTACCGAAACCGATCAATTGAACTTTTTCACCTTTTGAAAGGTATTCTGAAACAGCTGCAAATACAGCGTCAACTGCTGCTGCTGAATCTTTTTTAGTCAATTCTGTAGCTTCTGCCACTTTTGCGATCAAATCTTGTTTGTTAGCCATTTAACAAATCCTCCAAATTTTTTTAGGTTTTACCCTTAACATCTCTATCATATCTAAAAAATGCTTTTAGGTCAAGTACTAAACCTATTTTTATAAACTTTTATGTAGGAATAAATTCCTTTACTGACGGGCTTCTATGCAAATCGGACAAGAACTGCCCAAGCATCTTCACCAGTGTGGGTTTGAATGATTGAACCTGTTTCTAAAACAGAGATTGGAGTTGCAACAAAAGGCTGTAATTGCGCCTTCATTTCATTAGCAAAGTCAGGTCCACCAGCATAGGAAATTCCTATCTCAGCGATTTCTTTACCGGATAATTCTTGCATCAACTCGTCCAACCATTTTTTAAAGGTTTTCTGTCCGCGTCCTTTGACAATCGGTTGCAGTTCATCGTTCTTCATTTCCATGACAACCCGAATATTCAAAAGGGAACTCAATAAACCAGTTACGCGTCCAATCCGGCCTCCTTTAACCAGGTTTTCCAGTGTAGAAACTCCAATGTAGAGTCTAGATTTTTGCTTGACCTCTTCAATGCGAGCTACAATTTCCTCTACGCTAGCACCTTCTTGAGCCAGTTTTGCTGCTTCTACCACTTGGAACTTCATGGCCTGGTCCGTAAAACTACTATCGATCACCGTTACATCTGCATTGGCTAAGGTAGCTCCTTGACGTGCAGCTTCCACTGTACCAGATAAGGCATGGGACATATGGATTGCAATAATTTGCGCACCTTCTTTAGCCAAACCTTCGAAGGCTTCCGCAAACACACCTACCGGAGGTTGACTGGTCTTTGGAAGGTTTTTACTGGACTTCATCAACTGAAGGAATTGTCCTTCTGTTAATTCCGCATCTGAATAGAGGACACCGTCTACCATGACGGAGAGGGGAACGATGGTAATTCCGTATTTTTCAACAACTTCAGGCTCAATCGTTACGGATGAGTCTGTAACAATTTTTACTTGTGACATAACATTCCTACAATCTTTTCTTAGATATATCCATTCTATTATATCAAATTTTCTAGGCTTTTGTGGGACAAAGTCCTATTTACTTAATCATCGATAGCTACAAATCCTTCATTGAGCAAAGCAACATCAGCCTTCATTCCACTTTCATCAAAGAGAATGCCATGGAGGACGCCACCATAAACAGCTCCTCCATCCATACCAATCTTCCCATCTTCGGTCACCCAGAGCTTTTTGGTTCCAATCTTTTGATCCAAGAGATAGTGGACGGGAGTATGACCGAAAACAATGGTCTTTCCTGTCTGATTGGTCGCTTCATGGAAGGGCTGGCGAATCCAGACCTTTTGATAATCCGTCGTTTCGTGCCAATCAGGCAAGGTTAAGTCAAGGCCAGCATGCACAAAAATATAGTGTTCTGTTTCATAGACAAAAGGAAGCGAACGGATGAAAGCAACTAGGTCCCCACAAGTCTCTTGAACGCGCCGAGCATCCTCCACTCCATCTACTGGAGCTGTGAGGGGGCGACCAAGCAGAGAGTTAATTGTGGTATCACCACCATTTCGTCGGTAATGGTCGTAGCGTTCGGTCGGGTTATCAATCCAAGCTAAAAACATGTATTCGTGGTTCCCAGAAAGACAGATTGCCCCTTGCTGTTCGACAAAATCTTTGACCAGTTCGATCACTCTACGACTATTTTCTCCACGGTCTATCAGATCTCCGAGAAAAACCAACTGGGACTGACCATCCCAATGAGTCATCAGTTCCTCCAGCATACCTGCTTTTCCATGAATGTCTCCCACTACGAAATAGCTTCCCATATCAGTTCCTTTCTTTTTAGGACGGCCGTTTTAGCAATTGTTCTGCCTGCATGCGGGCTGCTTCTGTCACATCTTCACCAGCAAGCATCTTGGCTACTTCTTCGACCCGCTCTTCATGACTGAGCAAACGAACGGTTGAAACCGTTGAAAATTCATCACTTACTTTTTCGATAAAGAACTGGTAATCGGCTACTGCAATCACCTGAGGCAAATGAGAGATGGCTAGCACCTGTCCATAACGCCCAATCTTATAAATCTTCGAAGCAATGGCTTGAGCAACCCGACCAGATACCCCTGTATCCACCTCGTCAAAGACGATACTGGTCTTGCCTTCTTTGCGGGAAAATGCGGACTTGATGGCTAACATGAGACGGGACAATTCCCCACCTGATGCTACTTTTACCAATGGCTTAAAGTCCTCCCCAGGGTTGGTCGAAATATAAAACTCAACCGTTTCGTTCCCTTCACGGTTAAATTTAGATGGAGTAAAACGCACTTGGAAACGGGCTTTTTCCATGTAGAGATCCGCTAGTTCCTGCTGGATCTCTGCTTCCAGCTGCTGGGCCAAGTCATGGCGTCCTTGACTCAGTTCTTTAGCCAAGCCAACCAGCTGACCTTCCATGGACTTGAGTTCTTTCTCTAAGTCTTCAGAGGAGGTTCCCCCTCCTGTTAATAGGCTATATTCCTTGCTGATTTGCTCCAGATAATCAAGAACATCCTTTACTTGACCGCCGTACTTACGCGTGATCGAGTGGATTATGTCTAATCG
>CADFQU010000201.1 GCA_902836505.1 Streptococcaceae bacterium | reverse complement strand
TCCACCAATAACATCGGGTAGCGGTGCGGAAGAGCTTCTTTAATAGCTTGAATATCGATCATTTAATCCGTACCAATCCTTTCCCAAACTCAACCATTTCTTCATTTGAAACAAGGATTTCAGTGACAATTCCATCTCTCGGTGCAGGAACTTCATTCATAACCTTCATCGCTTCAATAATCAATAGGGTTTGGCCTTTTGAAACACTATCTCCAACCTGAACAAAAGCTGGTTTTTCTGGACCTGAAGCTAAATAAGCTACACCAACAAGAGGACTTTCAACCACTTCCCCTTCTGCTGCCACTGCTGGACTGGCTTCAGGAGCTGGTGCAGAAGGAACAACTGGTTCTTCTGCAAGAACAACAGGGTTCTCAACAGCAGGTGCCACTTCCTGAACTACAGGAGCTGGCGTAGCAGGTTGTGGGCTAGCTACACTGCCAGTATTTTTACTAAATGATAGCACATCCGTTGCATTTTGATAGCTAAATTCACGAAGACTAGATTGGTCAAATTGACTCATTAGGTCTTTAATCTCTTGAATATTCACTTTATCCCTCCCAACGTTTAAAGGCTAAGACAGCATTGTGTCCTCCGAATCCAAATGTATTGGAAATGGCATAGGAAATCGGACGTTCTTGCCCTTCACCAAAGATGACATTGGCTTCAATATAATCTGATAACTCTTGTGTTCCAGCAGTTTTTGGAACATATTGATGACGAATTGCTTCAATCGTCGCAATAGCTTCTACTGCCCCTGCTGCCCCCAAGAGGTGACCTGTAAATGATTTTGTAGAAGATACTGGAACTTCTGTACCAAATACAGAAACAATTGCACCACTTTCTCCTTTTTCATTTGCTGGAGTAGAGGTACCATGAGCGTTGACATAATCAACTTGAGCTGGTTCAATTTCTGCCTCATCCAAAGCCAACTTCATTGCCTTGATAGCTCCTTGGCCTTCTGGATGTGGAGAAGTCATATGGTAAGCATCACAGGTATTACCGTAGCCCACCACTTCAGCAAGAATGGTTGCACCACGTTTTTCAGCGTGTTCCAAACTTTCAAGTACCAACATCCCTGATCCTTCACCCATTACAAATCCATTCCGATCTTTATCAAATGGAATAGAAGCACGAGTTGGATCTTCTGTTGTTGAAAGAGCTGTTAGGGCTTGGAAACCAGCAATTGCAAATGGCGTAATAGAAGCTTCTGAACCACCTACCAACATCAAATCTTGGAAACCAAACTTAATAGCGCGGAAAGCATCCCCAATCGCATCATTCGAAGAGGCACAAGCAGTATTGATCGATTTACAAATTCCATTAGCTCCAAAACGCATAGCAACATTACCAGATGCCATATTTGGCAGAGCTTTTGGAAGGGTCATTGGTTTGACACGTTTTGGCCCTTTTTCATGCAAGCGAATCACTTGATCTTCGATTTCTTTGATGCCACCAATACCAGAAGCAACAATGACACCAAAACGATCTTTATCAATAGCTTCTACGTCTAAACCTGCATGATTCACAGCTTCTTGAGCTGCATACAAGGCATATAAAGAGTAGTTATCAAAGCGATTTGTATCTTTCTTGATAAAGTACTTATCAAATGGAAAATCTTGGATTTCAGCTGCATTATGAACAGCAAAGTCACTGTGGTCAAATTTTGTGATCGGACCAATTCCAATCTTTCCTTCTTTTAAGCTATTCCAAAATTCTTCTGGAGTGTTTCCGATTGGAGATGTCAAGCCATAGCCTGTTACAACAACACGATTTAATTTCATTTCAAAACCTACCTCTTTTTATTGCATGGTTAAGCCACCATCAATTGCGATGACTTGCCCTGTTAGATATTCTTGAGTCGCAAGAAAGACTGCAACATCTGCCACTTCTTCTGTATTTCCAAATCGTTTCATTGGAATTTGAGCGAGAGACATTTCTTTAATTTTTTCCGGAAGTCCTTCTGTCATATCAGACTCAATGAAGCCCGGAGCAATGACATTGACTCGAACATTTCTTCCGGCTACTTCACGCGCTACCGATTTAGAAAAACCGATCAATCCAGCTTTTGAGGCAGCATAGTTAGCTTGTCCAACATTTCCTGTCAGACCGACAACACTCGACATGTTAATGATAGCACCTTCACGTGCTTTGGTCATCGGTTTTAAGACTGATTGTGTCATATTAAAAGCACCAGTCAAATTCACCTTCAAGACTTGCTCAAAATCTTCTTCCGTCAATTTCAACATGAGCTTATCATTGGTAATCCCAGCATTGTTGACAAGGATGTCTACTGAGCCAAGTGCTTCAATCGCTTCTGCGACCATTCGTTTCGCTTCCGCAGCTTGGGATACATCCCCAGTAACACCAACTACCTTCACACCGTATGAGGCAAATTCATCCACTAGGCCTGCTGGGAGCTCTCCACGACTATTTAAGACAATGTTGGCACCTTTTGACGCAAATTTATGCGCAATAGCCAATCCAATGCCTCGACTTGAGCCAGTAACAAATACATTTTTATTCTTTAGTTCCATAGTCACCTCATCTTATTCGTTCAGTAGGGCATCAAGGCTGGCTTGATCCTCCACATTTTTCGTTGGAAGAGTTTTATCAATCTTTTTCAAGAAACCAGTCAATACCTTACCTGGACCAATTTCAATCACTTCATCTACTCCAAACTCTTGAATGGTCGCAATCGAATCATAGAAACGAACGGGCTCCATCACTTGCCGAGCTAATAAATCTTTGATTTCGTCTGATTTCATGATCTTTGCTTCTGTATTTCCAACCAAAGGCAAGCTAAAGTCCTTAAAAGTAACTTTTTCAAGTTCAGTCGCAAGTTTTTCACTAGCAGAAACAAGTAAGGCCGTATGGAAAGGACCAGAGACATTCAGAGGAATCAACCGCTTTGCCCCTGCTTCTTTTAAGAGTTCAATTGCATAATCCACAGCTTCTACCTCTCCACCAATCACAATCTGGGTAGGAGTATTATAGGTAGCTGGTGTTACAACTCC
>CADFQU010000200.1 GCA_902836505.1 Streptococcaceae bacterium | reverse complement strand
GGAGAAAGATACTTCCTCTCCCCAAACTCCTTCATGCCACTTCCACATATCACGTGCAAAATAATCGCCTACAGGATGATGGTAGTGGATTTTAACTTGATACTGATGCATCTTATTGTATTTCCTATTTCCTAACTAAGAATAAATGAACATTGCCCACTTTCAGCAATGATTCTCTATTATTCTTCTGATTTATATTCCGAATGGACCAAGGCATCGTCATTAATTTCATCGATGTTGGCAAAAAATTCTAAGTGATTGTGGAAGACTTCCAGTTCTACTGGCGTATCGCCACCATATTCACCATCTAAATTGATCTTGAACTCTTCCTTGTTGTCCAAAACTTCAATCTTCAATTTAGATGTTTTAAGGTATTCAATATTTGAATCGTTGACGTGTTTTCCACCATTGACGGCTTGCATAATGAGGGACAACATGTCAAATAATTTAGCAGTTTTGACTAAAATCAAAGTGAAATTTCCATCATCAAGTTTAGCATCTGGTGCCACACTTTCAAAGCCACCGATTGAATTGGTCAAAGCCACGAAGACAAGCGAAACTGGTCCAACATAGACCCCATTGTCGTGCTCAATCCGCACCCTTATGGTTTTATTTTTGGGGAACTTCTTCACCCCTTCAGCCACATAAGCAAAGTAGCCATAACGCGACTTCACCTCACTCGGTACACTAAAGGTCAATTCAGACAAGGTCCCTGCAGCAGCAATATTGATAAAATATTTACTTCCGTAAGCACGTCCGATATCCATCTGAATGGTTTGATTCTTCTCAATGATCCGTGCAGCTGCGACTGGATCTCACATCGGAATCTTCAAAGCACGCGCATAATCATTGGTTGTTCCCGTAGGAATAAAAGCCATCTTTGGACGGTGTTCGAGGCTAGCAACCCCATTGACCACCTCATTAATGGTTCCATCTCCTCCGGCAGCAACGATCAAATCAAAACCGGCTTTTGCAGCCCGTTCTGCTTCTAATTGGGCTGATAAGGGGGCAGGAGTAGTCTGATAGGCACTTGTTTCGTAACCTACATCTTCTAACACATCCAAGACTTCTGCGATGTTCTTTTTAATGATTTCCTGACCAGAAGTAGGATTATATATCACTCGTGCTTTTTTAATCTTATTTTCCATACATGCCTCTATAAACTTTCAAGCCAGGCTTCATCCTGTATTTCAATTGATAATTCCTGCGCTTTGCTTAATTTACTTCCCGCATCGCTACCTGCAACTAATAGGTCAGTTTTCTTGGACACGGAGCCTGTGACCTTAGCTCCTAAGGTTTCTAATTTAGCCTTAGCTTCCGAACGTGTTAGACGTTCCAGTTTACCAGTTAAGACAACTGTTTTACCAGCCAATGGTGCATCTGCTGCAACCTTTTGTCCCAAGTAATCTAAGTTTACCCCAGCTTCCTTAAGCTCTTCTAAAAGAAGTTGAGAGCCTTCCTGGGCAAAATAACGCTTAAGACTTTCTGCAACCACCATTCCTAAACTGTCTATCGCCGCAATCTTTTCAACCACTGCCTCTGCTAAGGCTGGAATGGAATGAAACTCCTGGAGCAAGAGCTGGCTAGCCTTACTTCCCACATGACGAATTCCCAGACCAAACAATAGTTTTTCAGCAGAATTTCCCTTTGATGTCTGGATCGCATCTACTAATTTTTGGGCAGATTTTTCTTTAAATCCATCCAATTGCAAGAGGTCATCGACGGTTAGGCGATAAATACCTGCTACATCTTGAACTAGTTCTTTAGCAAACAGTTTTTCAACCACTGCTGGCCCCAGCCCTGTTATATTCATGGCATCTCGGCTGGCAAAGTGAGCGAGTCCTTCTTTTATCTGAGCCGGACAGCGAGGGTTGATACAACGCAAGGCCACTTCATCTTCAAAATGAAGAAGCTCGCTCTGACAACTCGGACAGTGACTCGGAATCTCCAATCGCTCTTCCGATACGCGCTTATCCATGACAACTCGCAAGACAGCTGGGATAATGTCCCCAGCCTTATAAACAATGACCGTATCATCCTTGCGTATATCTTTCTCAGCAATGTAATCTACATTATGAAGAGTAGCCCGACTGACCGTCGTCCCTGCAAGCTGAACAGGAGTCAAATTGGCAGTTGGTGTCACCACTCCTGTCCGACCAACAGTCCAATCAACTGACAAGAGTTTTGCTTCCTTCTCCTCAGCTGGGAACTTGTAAGCCACTGCCCATTTGGGAGCCTTTACGGTAAATCCAAGTTCTTCTTGAACAGCTAGATCATTTACTTTAATCACGACCCCGTCGATATCATAAGGAAGTTGGTCGCGCATGGCTGCAACTTCTTGAATATAAGCCCAGACTTGCTCGATACTGGTCGCTGTCTTGTGATGTGGATTGACAACAAAACCGAGTCGGTTTAATTTGGCTAAGACCTTCTCTTGGGTCGCTTGGTCAGTAGGACTAGCTTCCTGGTAGAGGAAGGTCGCGAGTTTTCGCTCCGCAACAATCTTTGTATCCAACTGTCTAAGAGTACCAGCAGCTGCGTTTCGAGGATTCGCAAACTCTGCTTCCCCATTTTCTTGGCGAGACAAGTTGACAGCATCAAAAGATGCACGGGGCATATAACATTCTCCGCGTACTGTTAATGTAAGAGGTTCTGGCAAGACTAGAGGAATATCGCGAACTCGCTTGAGGTTCTCTGTGATGTTTTCTCCAATGCTCCCATCCCCACGTGTAGCACCCGTTTCAAGAACTCCATCAACATAAGAAAGTGAAATAGACAGGCCGTCAATTTTTAATTCACATACATAGGTGACAGCAGGAAATTCTTTGCGAACCCGTTGATCAAAGGCCACTAATTCATCATAAGAAAAGGCGTCCTGCAAGCTGTAAAGCGGGTAGGTATGCTGGTATTTTTCAAACCCTTTAAGAATGGTTCCTCCGACCCGATGGGTTGGGCTATTGGGCTGGACCAACTCCGGATGGGCTTCCTCTAAGGCGACTAATTCCCGATAGAGTTGGTCATACTCATAAT
>CADFQU010000199.1 GCA_902836505.1 Streptococcaceae bacterium | reverse complement strand
GGGATGGGTCTAGAGGTCCTTAGTCATCCACCCAAAAGTTCTACAGCGATAAGTGAAATAAAGAACTTATCAACTTTTAAAGCGAAAGAATTTCAAGGGGAGCGACTCTTAAAAGAAACGAATGAAAAAAAGGATTCGCTATGGACCTTGGAGCAGATCGAGCACTTCCCTCTATCGATAAAGAAGCAAAACGGTAACCTGAAGCAGACTGGAAGTCGCCTGGAGACCCTTCTGAAGGAGATGGGGCATCCCCAAGAGAAAGTTCTCTTTCAATCTACAGCAAGCAAGCAACCCAGTCTCTCCCTCCTTTATCGCTGGGAGGACAGAGGCAAGGGAGCCTCCATCCGTTTGCTTTTTAGCAAGGGGGCTGATGGGAGCTATCAACTAGAAGAGATCGACGCGAGTCTAGCCAATCTAGACCGGGAGGGGAAAAAAACTTTTTCAGAAAAAGTTTATCAGAGCTTAGAAGCTGGAGAAAAGATGGACCTGAAGGCATTTTTAGGTAGCTATCAGGGCTTACAATCCCTTGTCCGATGCCAGGTCGGGCCTGATCATGAAGGCTTTCAACTGTCCTATCAGGATGAGAAGGGAAAAACCTATTTATTGGAGCTTGAACAGGTAGAGGATTCTTATTACTTGTTGCGTAAGAGTCAACTAGACCATAAAAAACAAATGTAAGTAAATAGAAGGGAAAATGGAATGGAGAAAGATAGACAGATTCAAAGAGAATGGTCTAGGTTCCCAAGTAGGAATCGGGAAGTATCTGAAGTCTTTTCAGATCGTGGGCCTGAAGGAGAAGCTTTTGAAAGTCCCAGTCTTCGGAGTTATCAAAAAGGAGTGAAGAGAAGCGTCCGTGAGGATGCTTTTCGAGGAGCAGGCTTGCCCCGCTTTGGTTCGCTTCTAGTAGCTGGAGTGGGGATGGTTATTCTCTTTACTTTTATCATTGGGGTAATTGGCTATGTGAGTCAATCTTCCCAAAAGACAGAGCAAGATACCCCTGTAAGTAAGAAACAGGACCGTCATTCTTTCAGTTCGACATCCTCTAAACAATCATCTGTCTCCTCTAGCTCAACAAAGGAAGAGAAGAGTGAGTCAGATAAGAAATCGAAGCAGCTGACCTCCGAAAATTCTCCTTATGTGGATGAAAACAATGGTGTTCACTCTTTTAGTTTGGACGAGTTGCTAAACTTGATTCATCATAAGAAATTAGAGTTTGTAACGCCAGAGGAAACTGTTGAACACTTTGGGAAAGCTTGGAATGGTAATTATTCCTATGTTAGTCCAGAACAACAAGGCACACATTTAACCTATAAACAGCCAGATCAATTTGGTTTTGTTTATATTAGTTTTAAGAAGATTGATGATACAGAAAAGATAACTAGTTTAAGTGTAGGTAATAATAAAAGTAAGCTAGGTGAACCTACCAAAACCACAGACGAATTTCAAGCTCTGATGCCTCAGGATGGGCAAGAAGGGATGGAGATCCGAGAAGTGGCTTCTCAATTGGGAAATCCAATTTCCATGGTTTTTATTATTCCTAATCCTGGAGAAGTAGATACCATCGCTCTAGTCTATCTGACTACAGATGGCAAACGAGTCTATTTGTATTTTGACGAAAATTCGGATCAATACCGATTGAAAAAAATAGTGGTCCAATAGGAACCAACTGTAACCATTCGACTAGGTCGCGATTTAGTGTGTCCGTTAAATTATGCTATAATAGTAAAATCAAAGAGTTCAAAAGGAGCCTATCTTCCTAGAGGACTGACTACATAGAACAAGAGGTATCGCCATGACTGCACAAAAAATGACTGCACAAGAGATTATCGCTTTTATTGGGAATGCAGAAAAGAAGACCAATGTAAAAGTGACCTTTGAAGGGGAACTGGTAGGAGATCTTCCAGCATCCGTTGTAAAATTAGGCAATGTCCTATTTGGAGACTGGAAAGAGATTGAGCCCCTTCTCGCCAACTTAACAGAAAACAAAGATTATATCGTAGAGCAAGATGGGCGTAATTCGGCGGTGCCTTTGCTGGACAAGCGTTATTTGAATGCTCGGATTGAACCTGGTGCGATCATTCGAGATCAGGTGACCATTGAAGACAATGCGGTGATCATGATGGGGGCTGTCATCAATATCGGTGCTGAAATTGGTGCAGGGACCATGATCGATATGGGAGCCATTCTTGGTGGCCGTGCAACGGTTGGTAAAAACAGTCACATCGGGGCAGGAGCGGTCCTGGCTGGTGTCATTGAACCTGCCTCTGCAGAACCAGTTCGTATCGGGGACAACGTCTTGGTGGGAGCCAATGCTGTCGTCATCGAAGGAGTTCAAGTCGGCAATGGCTCCGTCGTAGCAGCGGGTGCGATTGTTACCCAGGATGTGCCTGAAAATGTGGTAGTAGCTGGTGTACCTGCGCGCGTGATCAAGACTATTGATGAACAGACGCAACAAAAAACAGCACTTGAGGATGCCTTGCGTAACCTTTAAGAGAGTATAGAAGTAGGAAGCTGGGGGGATACCTCGGCTTCTTCTCAAAAGAGGAAGATGGATATGACACTTGATTTAGTAAAAATTCGACGGGACCTGCATCAAATCCCAGAAATTGGACTAGAAGAATTTAAAACACAAGCCTATCTCTTGGAGCGCATCGCAGCAATCACCGAGGGAAAAGAGTTCGTCGAGCAGCGGACCTGGCGGACGGGGATCCTGGTTTTTCTGAAGGGTTCCAATCCCGAAAAGACCATTGGCTGGCGGACGGATATTGATGGACTGCCCATTGTTGAGCAGACTGGTCTTGACTTTGCGTCCCGTCACGAAGGTCGGATGCATGCCTGTGGCCATGATGTTCATATGACCCTAGCCTTGGGCTTGTTGGAGCAACTGGTCCAAGAACAACCTAAGAACAATCTCTTGTTCCTCTTTCAACCAGCTGAGGAAAATGAAGCTGGAGGCATGCTCATGTATGAGGATGGGGCCTTTGGAGACTGGCTGCCTGATCAATTATATGGCCTCCATGTCCGTCCAGATTTAAAGGTAGGTGAGATCGAGACCAATTGGGG
>CADFQU010000198.1 GCA_902836505.1 Streptococcaceae bacterium | reverse complement strand
CAACTGTGTGGAGGTGGGACGACGAAATCGAATTCTAACGAATGACCGATTTCTGCCCCACTCTCTTGTGTGCTTCAGTTAGTGGCCTTGGAAGAAGGGCTTAGCGTCCACCAGGCCCGCCAGGTCCACCGCCTTGAGGTCCGCCACCGCCGGGAGCCCCACCGCCTCCAGGCATGGAGTTGACAATTTCCGTTTGTTTTTCACCGTTGATATAGATGTCACCTCCTGTATAGGTTGCAGTTCCATCAAAGTCAAAGCCGGATTGACCTGTCAAATTGATGGTTCCTCCAGTCACAGTGACATTTCCGTTAGAGTCGATTGGATCGGTATCCCCTTGGCCGACTTCAACGTTGAGGGTTCCGCCATTCATGGTGAAGAAAATTTCATCTTGGTTAGCATTGGCATTGGCTGCATTGACACCGTCATCGGTTGCATAGATGGTGATATCTCCTCCGTTGATGGTGATCGATTTTCCTTCAAGACCTTCGACAGACTCGGTTACCTTGTAGGTTCCGCTATCGATGACCAGATTACCAGAAGCGTGGATGCCATCGTCCCCTGCTGAAATGGTTATGGTATTATCAGACAGATACATGCTTCCGACAGATGTATCTTCATCATTATCCACCTTGACCGCGTCTTCATCTGCATCGATGGTCATAGTCGTACCTGTGATATTGAGCTCATCATTGACGTTGAAAGCATCCCCTACAGCTGTAATTTTATAGGTTCCGCCTGTGATGTGGAGAGTGTCATTGGCCTTTATACCGTTGTTTTTCTTAGCGTCAATGTTGAGCGTACCTGAACCATTGATGGTAAGGTCGCCTTTAGAGAAGATGACCGCATCGGCATCTTCATCACTGTTTGAACTGGAATCAGATAGGGTATTGGTCGTGCCATCTGCTAGAGTCAGGTAGACATGCCCTGCTTTTGTAGCAGAGATTGGTGCCTTGGTGTTGGTCATGGTAACCCCTTTTAAGACGATATGAACATCATCTGAGTCACCAGCTTCGACCTTGATTTGAACTCCGTTGGATTCACCAGAGATCACATAGGTTCCAGCCATCGAGATGGTCACGGTGGATCCAGAAACGGCTACGCCATCACCTGCTACACTTGCATAAGATCCAGACAGTTTGACAGTAGAGGCTGTACTTTCATCATAAGAAGTGTCATAGTCCTTATCTGTAAAATACTTGGAGCTATCGGTTTTACTATTAGAAGTAGCGGTTGTTTGTGCAGTATTGTTTGTTGTAGCTGATTGTGATGAAGCTTGGGCACAAGCTGTCAGTAAGGTGAGGATAGCGACCCCCGTTAATAAGAATTTCCATTTGTTTGATTTCATGAGTTTTTCCTCTCGTTCCATTGATATGCTCCTAGTCTAAAGTTGCTAGCTGAAAGTTTCCTAAAGTTTTTCTGAAAGGAACCTTAACTTTAGCTTTCTTTAAGTTTGGCTTAATGAAAGCTTAAGAAAAAGCCACTAAACTAAGGAACCAGTAAAGCGACTTGTGGCTTTGCAACAAAAAATGATAATGTAACGAACTAACTTTTATAGAACAAAAGGAGAAAAACATGAAAAAAACGGTAGAGACAAGCTTCAAGCGGATTGAAACCAAATATGTGGTGAATAAAGAAGACTTGGATGATTTATTGAAAGATTTGAAGAAATATGTGGTTGAAGATGACTATCCCATCTCCACGATTTCGAATGTCTATTTTGATACAGAAGACTTCGATGTGATCCAAGATGCCCTTGCTAAACAGAACCGTCGTGAAAAGATCCGGATGCGGACCTATATAGAGCATCCAACAGTAGAGAGTCCCGCTTTTCTAGAAGTAAAATCAAAGGATGCAGAAGGAATTGGCCACAAGTTCCGTTTGGTTTCTAACCCCTCCTCTATTACCCGCCTCATGACGGATGGACTAGTGGATCAGACCATTCAGGATTTGGACTTGGTGCAAGAAATCCAAACTCTGCGTCAGCGCTATGATAACCGACTACAGCCTCAGATGTACATCTATTACGATCGTTTGTCCTTAAAAGAAAAGAAGAGCATCCAAGGCTATCCTTACAATAAGATTCGGATCACCTTGGATCAAAACTTAGTCTATCGTGATCAGCAGGTCAGTCTCCTCCGTGGGAAAGCTAGAGAGCCTTTGTTAGAAGAAAATACCATCATTATGGAAATCAAGGCCCCAGGTGAAGAACCTCAGTGGCTGAAGGATATTCAGGATAAGTACAGACTAGTCAAACAGAACTTTTAGAAATACAGTTGTGCCTATCATAAGTCACAAGGCTTAGACTATGCACCAACGCCAATTCAAGAAAGGACAGGTGCTGCCTATGTCTAATCTATTTGATTCTATTTTTAACAATGCCACGGCAACCGTAGATCCGGTACGCCTGATGCTGGCCTTACTGGTCAGTCTGGTTCTCGGGCTAGCCCTATCTTGGACTTACAAATACCGTACCCTCTATACGCGTGAATTTATCGTCAGTCTCACCTTGCTTCCCTGTATGATGACCCTGGTGATTTTCCTGGTGAATGGGAGTCTAGGGACCTCGATTGCAGTAGCGGGAACCTTTAGCTTGATTCGTTTCCGGTCTGCTACCAGCGGATCGAGAGAATTGATTGCGATTTTCCTAGCCATGATTATTGGTTTGGCAGCTGGCTCGGGTTACCTCTTATTAGCAGTTTTATTTACGGCCTTTCTGTTAGCTATCTGGCTCTTGCTCGAAACCAAGCAAAGTAAGACCGACCACCAACGGCGTCGCCATCTGGCGATTGAGCTAGAAAATCAGGCTAGGATTGCGGAGAAGATCAGCCTTCTGCTGGATCGCAATTGTACAGAAGTTGACTTGATCTCGGTCAATACAAGCCAAAATGGGGAACAAATAACCTTGGATTATGAAGTGGATTTGAGACCAGAAGTTGACGATTTTGCCATGACGACCCTCCTAACAGAAGAAATTCATCATTGCGATGTATCCTTGACCAAGAAGGCTAAGAAAAGAAAGAATTTATAGAAGAGAGTGGGACAGAAATCGGTCATTCGTTAGAATTCGATTTCGTCGTCCCAC
>CADFQU010000197.1 GCA_902836505.1 Streptococcaceae bacterium | reverse complement strand
CCGAAGAAATGCTTCGTGCCGCTGAGGAGAAGCAGATAGCGATTCTAAGCAGTCGCGTTCCTACTAGTCGCTTGTCTGGTGAACTGTCTAGTTACTTGGATTCCCTCTTGGCAGAGCGGACTAGTGTCCACGGAGTCTTGATGGATATCTATGGGATGGGGGTTCTCATCCAAGGAGATAGTGGGATTGGTAAGAGTGAGACTGGTTTAGAACTTGTCAAGAGGGGACACCGCTTAGTCGCAGATGACCGAGTAGACGTCTTTGCTCGAGATGAGATGACCTTATGGGGTGAGCCCGCAGAAATTCTACGTCATCTGCTAGAAATTCGTGGAGTTGGAATCATTGATGTCATGAGTTTGTATGGTGCCAGTGCTGTGAAAGATTCTTCACAGGTTCAAATCGCTGTCTACTTGGAAAACTACACTAAGGAACAAACCTATGATCGTCTAGGCAATAATGCGGAAGAAATTGAGTTCTGTGGAGTGACCATTCCAAGAATTCGCATCCCTGTTAAGACAGGTCGCAATATTTCCGTTGTCATTGAGGCAGCAGCTATGAATTACCGTGCCAAGGAAATGGGATATGATGCTACTAAAACCTTTGAAGATCGATTGACCCAGTTGATTGATCAGAATGAGGTGAAAGCATGAATCCAGTAGCCATTCAACTTGGCCCCTTTAGTATCCGTTGGTATGCGATTTGTATCGTTCTAGGTCTCCTTTTGGCGGTCATCCTGTCTATGAAAGAAGCACCTCGTAAAGGGATTGAGTCAGACGATATCATTGATTTTATTCTGATTGCTTTTCCAGTAGCGATTCTAGGTGCCCGTCTTTACTATGTTATCTTTCAATGGTCTTATTACAGGGAACACCCGGGAGAGATTTTTGCCGTATGGAACGGTGGAATTGCTATCTATGGTGGACTCCTTGCAGGGGCTCTAGTCCTCTACCTATTTTCACGCAGTCGTTTGATTGATCCGGTTGATTTTTTAGATATCGCTGCACCGAGTGTCATGATTGCTCAAAGTATTGGCCGTTGGGGCAATTTTGTTAACCAAGAAGCTTACGGAGCTATTGTTAAGAATTTAGATTATTTACCTTCCTTCATTCGGAATCAGATGTTTATTGATGGACATTACCGTCAACCGACATTTTTATACGAATCCTGCTGGAACTTGCTCGGTTTTGTGCTGATTCTATATTTACGTCGCCGCCCACAGCTTTTGAGAAAGGGTGAAATTACGGCTTTCTATCTCATCTGGTATGGCTTTGGTCGAATGATTATTGAAGGAATGCGAACAGATAGCTTGATGTTTTTGGGAATTCGAGTATCACAATGGCTGTCCCTATTCCTGATCTTACTTGGAATCGGAATCATGATCTATCAACGAAAAAAGAATGCACCGTTTTATAAAACGGAAATAGATTAAGGAGAAAAGAAATGTTTATTGAAATTGCCTATGGGCTTTTAGGATTAGCTTTAGTCGTTTTGGTCATCTACTTGATAATCTTATTTTCAAAGATTGGAAAAGTTGTAGATGAGACTCAGGTAACGATTAAGACCTTGACATCAGATGTGAATGTAACCTTACACCAAACCAATGAGTTATTAGCGAAAGTGAATGTTTTGACAGAAGATTTGAATCAAAAAGTTGCAACAATCGATCCACTCTTCACTGCGGTGGCAGATTTGTCTGTATCTGTATCGGATCTGAATGATCAAGCGCGTCAGATTAGCAAAAAAGCTGTCGTAGTTGGCGGAAAAACCGTCAAAACATCTGTCGGATTAAAAGCAGCTCGCATGGCTATGAAATTATTTAAATAAGAAAAGAGGTACCCTATGGGACGTTTATCATCATTATTAATTGGAACAATCACAGGCGCATCTGCCGCCTACTTCCTGACAACAAAAAGAGGAAAAGAATGGACTAGTAAAGTCAAAGATTTTGTGAAGGAATACCAAGACAATCCACAAGAAGTTCATGATTCGGTAAAACAATCCGCAATGGAACTATCTAAGCAAGCGTCAGACGCCATTCAACAAACTAAGGAAAAAGTTGAAAGTGGAGAGATCAACAAAGACACTGTCATCGAAACGGTCAAAGATAAGACACAAGATGTGGTAGAATTTTCACAAGATGCCATCCAAACGATTAAGGAAAAAATCCAGCAAAAGACCGGTAATCAAGCAACTCCTTTCTACACGAAACAAGAGAAAGAAAGTGAAGAGATTGTCCTTGAATTAGAAGAAGAAACAGCTCTTCCAGAAGTTGAAGAAGAACTCAAAGAAACAGCTGTAGAAGAAGAATAAAAATAATCCCTCACCATTTGGTGAGGGATTTCTCTTATGAACTGGCAAACTAGAATGAGAAATGCCAAAAAGCCTCCCGAAGGAGGCTAAAAATGTAATCTTAGTCCTGTTTCCGTTTTAACTGGAAGATACGGAAAGCCTGGATACTTCCCAAACTACAAGCAATTGCTGAGGCAAAAGCAAAGAAGGTATTCATCTTCATTGATAAAAAGACGAAACTAAATAAAACAGTTAAGACACAAAACACAGCAATATTAAGGAAAAATAGTAGCTCACTTAATTGCGGAGCTGGTTCAGTATCGAGGTTAAAATCGTAATTAGTTGTTGTATTCTCTTGTTGAAGAGGGACTTCGACATAGTCGTATTCTTCAACAACTCTAAGTTTTCTTACGGGCATATTTCTCTCTCCTAACAGTACTCTATTATTTTAACACGTTTTCAAGCATAGGAATGTTACAAAACTGTTACAATTTTTACAAAATTAAGAAATTTAGAGAGCAAAATGACTTTTTTGGTATAATAGTTTTCATGAAAAAGATAATTATTACAGCTACAGCTGAAAGTATTGAACAGGTTCAAGCCCTTCTAGAAGTAGGTGTGGACCGTATTTATGTCGGAGAAAAGGAATTTGGATTACGACTTCCTCACACTTTCTCGTATGACGAATTAAGTCGAATTTCTGATCTGGTCCATGCGGCAGGTAAGGAAATGACAGTGGCTGTCAATGCCTTGATGCACCAAGACATGATGGATCGTATCAAACCATTTTTAGATTTCCT
>CADFQU010000196.1 GCA_902836505.1 Streptococcaceae bacterium | reverse complement strand
AGGTGGGACGACGAAATCGAATTCTAACGAATTACCGATTTCTGTCCCACTCTCTCAATGTTCATTTTATATTTTTCAAGAACAACAGACGAAAGGATAAATACTTCTCTATACCTCAGTGTAGTTTAGACCCTTTTTCTCAAGGTCCTCTTTCCATTCTTCTTGCATGTTTCTCTTCACTAGATCCTCAGATAATAAGTCTGCCATCAAGCATACTTTTTGATAATCATTTTTTGCTTTTTCTAAATCATCTTCTATAAATAAAGCAACTTTCCAATTTAAAGCATAAACAAAAATATTATCCTGAAAATCATGTCTCTTTGTCATAATATCATTTAAGGCTTTAACAATGTCTGGCAACCTGTCGTATATCCCATAATGGGCTAACACGCCTGCGGCTGAGATGAGCGTATTTTGTAGCATTTCCAACTCTGATAAGGGGAAATAATCTATCGCAAGTATAATCTTCTCCACTAAGTGTATAAATTCATCTTGATCAAAGGCTCCCAAAGCCAAAGAAAGCAAGCGCAATTTGATAATCTCCACATCGTTGAGACTTAACTCTTTTTTCTTCATGGCTTGCCCTAGATACTCATCTAGTAAACCTTGATCAAAAGAAGGATTTTTGGATCCAATCATATCAACCGTAGCTTGGGCGACCTGGACAGACAGTTTTTCTTCCTCTGGCAAGTTATCAAAATAATTTTCATAAATGTCCTCAATAATTTCTTCATGCCGATGAAGACGATCTTGATCTCCATAATGGTATAAAGTCCGTAATTGATACTTGAGGTTCAGATATTCAGCTGGCAATTCTAAACTAGTTTGATTCGTTAGCTTGTCTAGGGAAACACCTAGTTGCTCAGCAATATACTTTGCCGTTGCAATCGTTGGTAAAGACTGACCTTTTTCAATTCTCTGGAGTTGGCGCGTCGTTAATATGTCCTCAATACCACAGATTGCTTGTCTACTTAATCCCTTACTTTCACGTAGAGTTTGTACTTTTTTCCCTAATTCTGTTTTAAAATCCATCATACAAGCTCCTTTTCTTCTGGTTTTATTATAGCACATATTAAAGTTGAACGTTTTTTAACATTTTCCAGTACTAAATGAAAAATCGGAAATGAAGAATGCCATCAGAAACAGCTGCATCTGATGGAGTTCTGCACTTCCGAAAATAAAACTAGTTAGTCAACTACTGAAATGAACGAATTCTATCATACTTGGACAATAAAATCCTCAACCATCTTCAAAAACTTACTCTTCAAATCCATTCTGCTGGCTCAACTCACGGAACCAATGGCCCGATTTTTTCAGGCGTCTTTCTTGAGTGGCTAGGTCTAATTCGACAAGGCCGTAGCGGTTTTTATAGCCATTGAGCCAAGACCAGCAGTCGATAAAGGTCCACATGAGGTAACCCTTACAGTTGGCCCCTTCTTGGATAGCCCGGTGCAACTCACGCAGGTGGTCTTTGACGAAGTCAATCCGGTAGTCATCTTGGATTTCCCCGTTTTGACGGAATTTTTCTTCTCCTTCAACTCCCATTCCATTCTCTGTTAGGAGCCACTCGATGTTGCCGTAATTTTCCTTGATATTTTGGGCAATATCGTACAAGCCTTGCTCATAGATTTCCCAACCTCTATGTGGGTTGATCTTTCTTCCTGGCATGACATAGGGTTCGTAGAACTGCTCGACCAACAGAGGAGACTCTGGGTTTGGCGCATAACGGGGCGCAGAGACCCGCATTGGCTGGTAATAGTTGACTCCTAGGAAGTCAACTGTATGTTCTTTGATCAGCTCCAAGTCACTTGGATCCACCTCTGGCAAGAGAGCACGCTCCCGCAAAATTTCTACCAACTCTGGTGGGTAAGTCCCAAGAACAGACGGATCGAGGAAGGATTTGGCTTGGAAGAGCTCAGCGATTCGTGCCGCCTTGACATCTGCTGGATGTTTGCTCCGCGGATAGGCTGGCGTCAAGTTCAAGATCACTCCGATTCGATAGTTTGGATCCACCTCATGACAGACCTGAACAGCAAGGCTACTTGCCAACTGAGTATGGTAGGCAACTTTGACCGCTGCGGCCGCATCTACCTTATGTGGGTAATGGGCATCATAAAAGTAACCAAACTCTACAGGAACAATGGGTTCATTAAAGGTGATCCACTGATCAACCAAGTCCCCATAGGTTTCAAAGCAGAAACGAGCGTAGTCGCGATAGGCGTAGACCGTCTCCTTATTTTCCCAGCCATCTCCTTGTTCTTGCAAGGCAAAAGGAAGGTCAAAGTGATAAAGATTGACCATCAGGTGAATGCCTTTGGACTTGATACGTTCAAAAACTTGGCGGTAAAAAGCCACTCCTACTGGATTGACTTCTCCACGTCCTTTAGGGAAAATCCGAGACCATTGGATAGAAGTCCGAAAGGCAGTATGCCCGGTCTCGACTAGAAGCTCAATGTCTTCTTCCCAATTTTCATAAAAGGTCGAAGTTAAGCCGGGTCCTTCTTGGAAGCGAAAGCGATGAGGCTCTACCTGGTACCAGTAGTCCCAGAGGTTGTCCCCCTTACCATCTCCGGCAAAGCGCCCTTCTGTCTGTGGACCAGATGTCGATGTCCCCCATAAAAAATCTTTTGGAAAGTTGATCATGTGTTTATCCTCTCTCATTGTCTTCCTCTCTATTATACTCCCTTTCAGCCCTCTTCCTAGAGACTATTTTCAGTCATTTTTACGCAGATTATAGAAAAAACACGCTAGCTATCAGAAGACCCGATTTCTAACGTGTTTTGTTTCTATCATAGTTGATTGACGACATAATCAAAGAGAGCCTTGTCTCCTTCACTTATCTGATAACGCAGTTCTGGATGCCACTGAACCCCGAGAAAGGCTGTCTCGTGGGATGATCGCACTGCTTCGATGATCTGATCTTCAGGGCTAACAGCAATCACTTCTAGATGAGGAGCTAGATCCTTGATCGCTTGATGGTGGTAGGAGTTGATCTGACCAACTTCTCCGAACAGGTCCCGCAAAACGGTCCCCTCGACGGTTTCGATTGAATGACTAGTTTCGCTGGCAGGATTTTCCTGCCAGTGCTGGTCGATATCTTGCTAAAGTGTCC
>CADFQU010000195.1 GCA_902836505.1 Streptococcaceae bacterium | reverse complement strand
TGTTAAGTCTCCCGTCAAAACAACAGTATCCACGCCACGTTCTCGAAGACGGATATCCAAGTCAGTTCCTGAAAAAGCAGAATAATGACGCTTGTCCATCCAAAAGACGCGTGGATCAGCTTGATGTTGCTGATAAAAATCAGCTAAGGGGCCGTACAAGTCTCGTCCACTGGTCCCAATGATATTATGAGGTGGGAAGAGCTTGCTCTCTGGATGAAAAGGATCATTCCCTTCATGAGCATCAATAGCAAAAAAGACATAGGCCCCTTGGTCAAAGGCCAACTGGGTCACCTGGGCAATGCTCTCAGAAATGGCTTGTGCAGGAGCTCCTGCAGTTAGCTTACCTTCATCCGCTACAAAATCAAAGGTGTAGTCAATCGAAATTAACGCTTTAGTCATTAGTAGTCTCTTTTCTTAATTTCTTCAAAAATATCTGGGATCAACACTTTGAGGTAGGTTCCCTTCATTCCAAGGGAGCGGCTTTCAATAATACCCGCTGACTCCAGCTTCCGCAGTGCATTGACAATCACAGAGCGCGTAATACCAATCCGATCTGCAATGACAGAAGCCGTCAATTGTCCTTCATTTCCTTTCAATTCACCAAGGATGGCAGAAACTGCCCGCAATTCTGAATAAGACAAGGTGTTCACAGCCATATTGACTGCAGTACGGCGACGAATGTTTTTCTCGTCTTCCTCTCGTTGGAAGTTCAACATTTGAATCCCAACTACGGTACTAGCAATCTCAACCAAGATCAAATCATCATCGTCAAATTCTTTATCATTGCGCCAGATAATCAAAGATCCCAAACGAATCCCAGATACGTGGATAGGAGCAATGGTCGTCAAGCCATCAGGAAATTCAGACTTAGTCTCTACTGGAAAGACGGTCAAATCATGTTCAATAGGAAGGTTTGCCTCTGTATCATAGACTAAACTAGCTGCTTTAGCATAATCTTCTGGTAATTTTTTATTGTCAAAAAAAGCCTCAACCCGGTCATTATTAGTCTTGTAACGCATGAAATAACCAAGGAGAGTCCCCTTGCTATTAATAATACAAGCATTACAATGAATGATATCAGCCAGTTGACGGGCAATTGCATTGTAAGGCATTTCGTCTTGCAACTGTTCTTCAGAACGCTTCAAGATAGATGTAATTTTTCTCGTTTTTTCTAATAATTTAGCCATAATAAACCTCGCATATAGTCAGCTAAAGTATATCATATAAGCGAGGGAATTTCAATCAAATTATCTGAAAATTATTTATTTTTTCTACAATTCTATTCAATTCAGAAAAATTAGCCTTCTGTAACAAAATGTTCGCTTCACTCAGTCAAAAAAGAGGCTGGGACAAAAATCCTAGCCTCTCAATTGTCTTTGGATTGTCGAGCAAGACGCAGTAGTTGAGTGGGCTCTACTACACTGATTTCATCAGCTTTTACAGCCCTACTCAACTGTGCGGAGGTGGGACGACGAAATCGAATTCTAACGAATTAACGATTTCTGTCCCACTCTCTCTATCTGCTTATCGTTTGTATTGTTTTAAGAAACGGGTCATCTTCTCTTGAATTTGAGCCAATTCTTCTACTCGAGGAAGGTAAACGATCCGGAAATGATCTGGCTCTTTCCAGTTGAATCCACGTCCGTGAACCAAAAGAACCTTTTCTTGTTTCAAGAATTCCAAGACAAATTGCTCATCATCATCTACTCGGTACATTTCTCGATCAATCTTAGGGAAGATATAGAGACCGGCTTTTGGTTTGACAGCTGAGAGTCCTGGAATATCATTGATGGCCTTATAGATAAAGTTCCGTTGTTCGTAGATTCGACCACCTGGAAGCAAGAGTTCGTCCACTGACTGGTAGCCTCCCAAAGAAGTCTGAACCACTTGTTGAGCCAAGACGTTTGAACACAGGCGCATATTAGAGAGCATGTTCAAACCTTCGATATAGCCTTTCACATGGTGTTTGGGTCCAGACAAAACCATCCAGCCCACACGGAAGCCCGCGATGCGGTGTGATTTGGACAAACCGTTCATGCTGACACAGAACAAATCTGGAGCCAGGCTGGCAATGGCTGTATGTTTAGCACCATCCATGACCAAGCGATCATAGATTTCATCCGCAAAGATAATCAAGCCATGTTGGCGCGCAATCTCGACGATTTCCAACAACACCTCATCTGGATAGAGAGCCCCGGTCGGGTTATTGGGATTGATCACGACGATAGCCTTGGTGTTTGAAGTGATTTTTGACTTGATATCTTCAATATCAGGATACCACTCAGCCTCTTCATCACAGACATAGTGCACTGCATTACCACCTGCTAGGCTGACCGCTGCTGTCCATAGAGGATAGTCTGGCATCGGTACAAGTACTTCATCGCCATTATCCAACAAGCCTTGCATAGACATCACGATTAGCTCACTGACACCATTTCCAATATAAATGTCATCAATCTCAACATTCGGAATCTTTTTCAATTGGCTATACTGCATAATTGCCTTACGGGCAGAAAAAATTCCTTTTGAATCTGAATACCCTTCACTATCCCGAGCATTCATAATCAAATCATGAATGACTTCATCGGGAGCCGTGAAACCAAATTCAGCCGGATTTCCTGTATTTAAGCGAAGGATCTTCTCCCCGTTTGCCCGCATGCGCATCGCTTCTTCTAATACTGGACCACGAATATCGTAAGCAACGTGCTCTAGCTTGACGGACTTATTGTATTCTTTCATGATTTTTTCCTCACTTTATCAAACTGCTTCCATTATACCACTAGTTAATCTTGAGTACAACTGAGCAACCTCTTTCATTCTAGATGAAATCCTATAGATAGCTTATTTGACCTTTACTTTCTATGCTAAAAAGTTTAAAATATAATTATAGGTAACATAAATGGGCTCATCCATTTCATTTTCACGTTTTCAAGCACTAAAGGAGGACGGAACATGTCTCAAAAATACGAAAACATTATGGTTGCAGTTGATGGATCTCGCGAAGCTGAACTCGCTTTTGAGAAAGGTGTGAATGTAGCCTTGCGAAACGGCTCTAAACTTACCCTTGCTCATGTCGTTGATACACGTGCCTTGCAAAGTGTTTCTACTTTTGATGCCGCGGTGTATGAAGGATG
>CADFQU010000194.1 GCA_902836505.1 Streptococcaceae bacterium | reverse complement strand
CATTCAAGTGTTCAAAACGGTTCCGTTGCAAGGCAAAAGCATCTTCCAAGGTGTATTTTTTGTTTGGATCGGTTGGTGAACGGAAGAGCTCATACTCATCATCCTCATAAGTGACTTTAGAGTCTGGATCTAGCAAGGTGATTCCTGCATAGGTCCGTGAGCGGTCACCTTCAGCATATTTCTCTGGTCCATAAGATTTAGCAATATGGAAGTTGCCATCTTTATCAGTCTTGTAGTTGCCAGATTCCTTGGCTACTTTTTCTACATCTTTAGAAGCAATGACATTTTCAGTATCATTCAAATCAACATGACCTAGGTAGTAGGTGTTCGCAAAGACTGCATATTTATCTTCTGGCACCTTCACCGCTACATATTGGTGACCAGAAAGAATTTCCATATACCAAGTTTCATTTTGGTCTGCAAAGACGACCACATTCCCTTCAGCTGAACCTTTTTCTTCGATGACTTTAGCCAGTAATTCGACCCCTTCACGGGCAGTCTTCACACGTGGCAAGATGACATCTAGCATAGCAGCTTCTGGTAAGCCATTCTCTTTCAAAGGATCCGTTGACAAGACCTTCTTATTTGGAATCGCCGTTACTGTCGCAGTCATGGATACGCCGGCTTCATTAAAACCGTGTTCCCCGAAAGCCCCATTGCTACCGTCACCACGAGCAGAGTCATAAGTTGCTGTGTATTTCATTTCATTGGCAGCATGCGGGTAGGTAAATCCGTTGGATTCATCCTCGATTTGATCTCCCTCATTATAAGTCTTGGCATCGACAACAACATAGTTTTTGTTGTGTTTTCCACCATTTGGATAATAAGGATAGTCCTCAGTCCGGCCAAACAGGGTCGTTCCATCCTTGGTCAACTGGCGACCAATGATAAATCCACAGCAGGCCTGAACGGCTTGAATTGGTAGGAGTAAGAACGTCATCGCTACCAAAGCTAGTTTAAACAACCATTTCTTCATCGCAAATCTCCTTTTTGCTTATTTTATGTCCTCAAGCGGTTTTTGGACACAAGTAGGTTTTATATACCACCAGTCTACTCCTTTTCAATCAACATTGCAAGCGCTTTCTTTTCACATTTTTATTCATTTATTTGTGATATTTTTAGCTTTCTCTATCGTTTTTAAGAAATATATACAAAAAAACTGAGACTTCACTCAGTTTTCAGATAATTTACAAATATGCTACAAATCATAAAAAGGGACGAGCAAGTAAAGGCCAAGCATAAAGAAGAATGGCCCCTGCTGTATAAAGGAGAAGAGCTCCCAAACGCCAGATTTTTTTCACGCTATCTCGCTCGCCATAGACAGGAAAGACAAAGGCCAGAATACCTCCTCCTACCAAGCCTCCTAAGTGACCTGCTAGACTAATCCCGGGCATAAAGCTAAAGAGGATATTGATCAGGATCAAGGAAGTATAACTTTGGCTCAGATACTGAATGTGGGGACTCCGAGCAATGAAGCGCAAACTGGCAATGGCCCCAAAGATGCCGAACAAAGCGGTAGAAGCCCCTGCTGCGACAACTTCTGGAGAAAAGACCAAGACAAAAAGATTTCCCATTAAACCAGACAAGAGGTAGAGGGCTAAAAAGGCCTTCGATCCAAATAAATCTTCTGCTATTCTTCCGAGGAAATAGAGGGTAACCATGTTTAAAACAAAGTGCTGCAAGCCAATATGAACAAATATGGCAGCAAGCAAACGCCAGCTCTGGCTCGGATCTACTTGGATTTCATCTCCTACGACACCCCCAAAATCATATACAGTTTGAACGGATTCATAATCAAAGCCACGAAGCAGCAACATGGATAGAAAAACGCCAGTTGTTAATAGAAGCAAGCTACTGGTCACTGGGTATTTCTTATCAAATAGTTGATTCATCCACAAGAACCTCCTTAACAGGAATATCATGGGAAGCAGGTAAAAAGTCTACTTCTTGGCAAGCATAAATGGTGCTGACGGTCGCTCCATCATAATCTGCCAAATAGCGATCGTAATAGCCTCCTCCATAACCCAGACGGTAGCCATCCTTTTGAAAGGCCACTCCAGGAACATGGATCAGGTCAATCTCCGACTTATCTATTGCTTCGCTCCCATCCTCTGGTTCTAAGAGGCCAAAGGATGTTTGTTTCAACTTCTGCGGATCATAGGCCACAAATTCCATGCGCCCTTTTGGATAGGTTTTCGGAATGACGACCTGCTTGCCATCTGCTTGAGCTGCGTCAATCAGAATACTCGTATCCACCTCATGCGGGAAGGACAAATAGGTCGCAATCACGCTTGCTGCTTGATAAGCTGGCAAAGAGCGCAACCGCTGGATCAAGGCTTGATCAGCCTTTCGCTTGTTATCCGGCTCCAATCCTTTCATCTTCTTCAATACACTTTTTCGAATACTTGCTTTCATTTCCATCTCTCTTTATTGGTTGGCTTTCATTTTTAAGAAAGGACTAATGGCCTTTACACCGAAGGACAGGGCTTCTTCCTTGGGACTCATCTGAGGGTGGTGGAGGGCATAAGGGCTGTCCACTCCCAACCAGAACATGACCCCATCCACTTTTGACAAGAGATAACCAAAATCCTCTCCGGTCATCGCAGGCAGGATATCAATCAAGGTGACATCTTCTTCTTGATCAAAGAAGTTCATCAAGTCATCTGCCAAGTCTGGATTGTTTTCCACTGGCAAATAGCCCCCCTGCTTGAGTTCTAAGTCTATGTCCATATCAAAAGTCGCTGCAACTCCTCTCGCAATCGTCTCGAGTCGCTTCTGGGTCAAGAGGTTCATTTCCTTGGTCAGAGTCCGAATCGTCCCATGCAGAAAGGCCGTCTCTGCAATGACATTATTGGTCGTCCCCGCATGCATGGAGCCGAAAGTCACAACTGCTCCCTCGATAGGATCGACATTGCGGCTGACAATGGTTTGAACCTGGGTGACAAAATAGCTGGCAGCAACCAAGGCATCCTTGGCTTCATGCGGAAAAGCGGCGTGTCCACCTTTTCCTTTAAAGGTCAGCTTCACTTCACAGGTCCCTGCAAAGAGGGTCCCCCGATTGGTCGCAATCTCACCTACCTTTAGGTCTGGACGGACATGGAGACCGTAGAATTGATCAGGCAAGCAATCTCCAAAGCCCCCAT